>QWQH01000065.1 GCA_003670915.1 Planctomycetota bacterium
GATGGTGGTCGATCGGGCATGGGCTCTGTTTGGCAGCGGCAACTGGGATGACCGTAGCATGCGGCTCAACTTCGAATTCAACGTCGAGGTATTCGATCGTGACTTTGCCGAAGCCATTCACAAGCACATCGGCGACGTGATTACCCGATGCCGCCCAAAGACACTTGCAGAGGTCGACAGCCGTAGCCTTCCAGTTCGGCTTCGGGATGGCATTGCCCGCCTCTTCTCTCCATATCTGTAGGGCCTGTATCTCGGGTCATTCAGTGCCTACTCGTTGTCAGCCCCCCGTGGCGTCGCCTACATTTGAAGGCTCGCGTTCAAGACATTGGTTGGCGACTCCAACGGCCCGCTGTTTTCGGCCGGCACGGCAGGTATGAAAAGCACACCCCCCCTCGACCCAACCATTGCCGATTCGATCGAGCAACTTTGCCGCATCGGCAAAGAGTTTCATACGCGGTCGTGGTCGTTGGGCACAAGCAGCAACTACAGCGTGATCGCGTCGCGAAAACCACTCGAACTGCTCATTACTGCTAGCGGCAAGGACAAGTCGGCCCTCGGCCGCGACGACTTCGTGCGGGTGGATGCTGCTGGGGGAGTCTGCGGCACATCGTCTCAGAAATCCTCTGCCGAGACGCTCCTGCACTGCATGATTGCCGAACTCATTCCATCCGTTGGCGCAATTCTGCACACGCATTCGGTCTGGGGAACGATTCTCTCCGGCCTAGACCTGCCGCGAGGCAGCCTGCGGATTGAAGGCTACGAAATGCTCAAGGGCCTCGAAGGCATCGGCACACACGAAACCTTCGAGGAGGTGCCTCTCTTTGCGAATAGCCAGAACATGCACGAACTCTCGCAGCGCATCCGCGAACGATTTACGGCCTCCGACTGGAGCCACCCCACGCGGCAGCCCTTTCATGGGTTCTTGCTGTCTGGCCACGGGCTTTACACGTGGGGCAAAGACCTCGCCGAGGCTCGGCGGCACATCGAGATTTTTGAGTTTCTCTTCGAGGCCATCGCCCGTACTCGCAGTCTGCCACCACAGTTGAGCAGTCCACAAAGGATCTGAAAAACCCTCGCCAGAAAATCACTCTTCGAGTCCAGCCGATAGCCCCATCCTGTAGAAAAGGAAAACGCCCCCATGGCCATTGTCACTGTCCCAGCCGAATCCCGCAGGATCACCGATGCTGGCGAGATGAAGAGCTTTCTGGCTGGTAGCCACATCAGCTACGAGGTCTGGCCGCTGGCTGATCGCGTCGATCCGGCGGCACCAGCAGAAACCATTCTGGCGGCCTACGCGACAGAAATTGATGAGCTTAAAAAACGCGGAGGCTTCGTTACGGCAGACGTGATCGATGTCTATCCCGACACGCTCAACCTCGATGCCATGCTCGAGAGGTTTAGCCGCGAACACACCCATACCGAGGACGAAGTGCGGTTTATTCTGCAGGGACGAGGTGTGTTTCACATCAACCCGGTTGATGGCCCTGTGTTTGCAATCGAAGTGGGTGCCGGCGACATGATCAGTGTGCCGCTGGGCACGAGGCACTGGTTTGATCTCTGCGCCGACCGCCGCATCCGTGCCATCCGTCTCTTCCAAGACGTGACCGGCTGGACGCCCGCCTACCTCGAGGATGGTGTGCATGCGGGCTATGAACCGCTCTGCCTGGGCCCGGCATGGGTTCCCAGCGAGAGAAGGGCTGCACAGTGATTGTTTTCGGTGGTCAAGGGATCCTGCTGGATGTCGAGGGAACGACATCGTCTATTGCGTTTGTCTACGACGTGCTCTTTGCATTTGCGCGAAATCATGTTGCAGAGTTTCTGACGTCGCATGCCGGCGACCCGATGGTACGCGCGATTGCCTCGCAACTGGCCGCCGAGGCCGGGATAGCAGACGCATCCTCCGAAGGATCCCCCGACATGACACCAATCGCAATGGCCGCAATCGACCTCATGAATCGGGACATTAAAAGCACGCCGCTGAAGGCTCTTCAGGGAATGATCTGGAAGGGCGGCTACCACTCTGGGGAGATTCTTGCGCACGTCTTCGACGATGTGCCCCCAGCACTTGAGCAGTGGTCCACTTCTGGTCTCGACGTTCGCATCTACTCGTCGGGCTCGATCGAAGCTCAACAGCTGTTTTTTCGCCACACCGCTTTTGGCGACCTCACAAGCCACCTGCGCGGCCACTACGACACCACCACCGGCCCCAAACGCGTAGCGAAAAGCTACTCCCAGATCGCTGCCGACATGCAACTTACGCCGCGTCAGATATTGTTCGTGAGCGATGTGGGCGAGGAACTCGACGCCGCGAGGCAGGCAGGCATGGCAACGGCACTGGCCCAGCGGCCAGGCAACCATCCAGCCGGTGGTCGCCTGGAACACGAGCCGCTCGAGTCTTTTGCCGATATCGTTGTCTAAATGCCCGTGGAAACGTCCGTTTTTTCCGAGTGCTACGCACGCTCCTTTTCAACCAGCACGTCACTCAGCGACTGACGCAGAACTTCTCTCTTCATGCATTCACAACCGTCACACACCCCCAGACGCCCAGCCGGATCGCTCCGCTGCGGCGTCGGCGTATCGACCGCGCCGCACATTGAAGTGGCGCTCCGAGATGCCGCCGATCAGGCGATGGGGTCGCTCGACGCGTTCCCCACGCCACAGGCACCACGGGGAAGTCCTGACCTAGCGGTGGTGTTTGTATCCAGCAGCTACGGAGAGTCGATTCGACCGGCAATGGAGGGCCTCTCCGAGATGCTCCAGATTCCAGTTGTAATCGGCTCAACTGCCGAAGGAGTGCTCGCGGGTGAGATTGAGTATGAGTCGGGGCCGGTGGCGGCGGTGTGGCTGGCACGCCTGCCTGGGGCGACGATCCTGCCGTGTGCGCTTGAATACTCGCAAACCACCGACGGCGGCATGTTCGTTGGATGGCCTGCGGAACTGGAACACGATTGGCCGGAGAACGCAGCCATGCTGCTGCTTGCTGACCCGTTTTCATTTCCAGTTGATGCACTGATCAAACGCCTGGAGGAAGATCATCCCAATGTGCCGATCATCGGCGGCATGGCCAGTGGCGGCAGCGTACCCGGCAGCAACACGCTTGTGATTGGCTCGCGTTCCTACGACTCCGGCGCCGTTGGTGTTGTCATCGGCGGCGGCGTACGGGTTCGTCCTGTCGTATCTCAAGGCTGCCGTCCAATCGGCCGGCCGCTGGTGATCACAAAAGCTGATGAAAATGTGATTGTCGAACTGGGTGGTCGGCCGGCATTAGAGCGATTGCGTGAGGTGTATGCCGATTTGGATGCTGCAGACAGGCAACTCGTGCGATCATCGCTCCACGTTGGTCGTGCTGCCAGCGAATATCAGGACGATTGTAAGCAGGGGAGTTTTCTCGTTCGCAATGTTGTGGGTGCCGATCCTGAAACAGGCGTGATTGCCGTCGGCGACGTGGTACGAATAGGCCAAACGATCCAATTTCATGTGCGTGATGCAGCCAGCGCTCATAACGACCTCCTCTCTCTCTTGTCTCGCCACGGCCCTACCCAGACCCCGGCAGCCGGCGCTCTTGTGTTCACCTGCAACGGCCGAGGCACGAGACTCTTCGACGTTGCCCATCACGATGCGAAGTGCCTGCGAGAATGTCTCGGGGATATCCCCGCAGCCGGCTTCTTTGCGCAGGGCGAAATTGGGCCCATCGGCCGACACAACTGCCTCCACGGTTTCACCGCAAGCATCGCACTCTTTGAAGAAGCCTGATGGCGTACCTTTGCAGTAACGACCGGCAATCGCGTTGAATTGCTGGAGAATGGCCCGAGGAATGGGCTTTTCTTGCCTCAACAGTCGGCCTATCTTCCCGGTCTGATTATGGGTTTTGCTTGATAAGCCTCTGATTTCATTTTCGGTTTTGTTCTCCATGCCACTGTATACATTTACACTCCTGACTCTTCTGATGGCCGCTGTGGGCTGCGCGCACGACCGCAATAATTACGCATACGCCCCCCCATACGCACCGGCTGTCTATCCACAGATTCAGAGCAATGCCCAGCCGGTGGCGTATGCCGCACCGATCGTAACGGTACCTCCATACTCAGGTGCCGTCGCGCCGCCCGGTGGCGTTGGTGTCGTAAGCCAGGCAGGTCCGTGCCCACAGGGGTGCCCACAGGCCGCGGAGGCTGGCTTCGTTAGCCCGGCAGGCGGCGTTGAATATGGCGGCCAAACGCCGCCGTGTCCGCAAGGCCAATAACGTCTATAGTCTACGCGTCGGCACTGCATATCGCGTCGCCTGCGGAGATCTTTCTTGTGAGCCTTTGGACTCTTGCCCATTCGCGTCAGGCAGAGCTCATGGATGATCCGGCACTGGCAACTGCCGAATACCTACACGCCCTCTCTGCGCTGGGCCGCATCAATGCTTTGAGCCGCACCGCGTCGCAACTCGCCGCAGCCATCGTGCGAATACGAGCCGCTGGCTCGAGCCTTGGATTGGCTGACTGCACCGATACGGTCGCTCACCATCGCAACGCTCCACGCCCCATTCACGTGATCGATGTGGCTTGCGGCGGTGGGGATATCACGGTGGCTTTGGCGCGACGGCTCAATCGCCTGCTGACCCGCTCAGGAAACCCTACAAGCCAGGCTGTGCACGTCACTGGCATCGACGTGAGCCCTCGTGCAATCCAGCGAGCCGAAGCATTAGCGGCTCGGTCTGGCGAGATAAACGTTTCGTTTGAAGTGCGAGATGTTGTGGCCAACGGCTGCCCGCCGTGCGATATCGCCACGAGCTCACTTTTTCTGCACCACCTCGATGATACCACCGCCGTACAGATCGTGCGGTCGCTGGCTTCGGCCTCGCGTTGCGGCGTCGTGGTATCGGATCTTGTCCGAAGCAAACTGGGGCTCTGGCTGGCAATGATTGGCACAGCCGTGCTCTCTTCGTCGCGAGTGGCTCGAGTCGATGGCCCACTTTCAGTGCGTGCCGCGCGAACCCCCGACGAATACCGCTGTTTAGCCGACTGCGCCGGACTTCCGCAGGCAACCGTTCGCCGTGTGTGGCCCGAGCGAGTGCTGCTTGAGTGGACGACCTCTCTCGGTGTTGCATGATTGCCTCCCATTGGAATTCAAGCAGATCTATAATCCCCGCGACTGCGTCGGCTGAGATCGCCACACAGACTCGCTGGCACGCGGTAGTGATCGGTGCAGGGCCGGGCGGTGCGGCCGTGGCCATCCGGCTGGCACGCCACAACATGCGGGTGCTGCTCGTGGATCGCGATAGCATGCCCCGTCCAAAGCTCTGCGGCTGCTGCCTCTCGTCGATGGCGCTAGCCGAACTTGCCGACCTCCAGATTCCCTCCGGAAAGCTCCGGCCCGTGCCGCTCAATGCGGTGTGCGTGGCGGCAGCCGGTGGCTCGGCGTGGATTGCAATGGAACGATCCGCGTGCCTGTCTCGCGAATCGCTCGACTCAACGCTCGTGCAGCAGGCTATTGACGCCGGCGCCCACTGGCTGCCTGGAGTCAACGTGTCGGCCATCGACAGTGCGTTGGGCGATCCACATGCCTGGGCACTAGGCTTGAGCGTCGGAATCCTCGGACGGTTCGTCTCGCAGCCTTTACCGTTCTCAGGCATTGTGCTGCACGCCGAATGCGCAGTCGTTGCCGCCGGACTGGCTGATCACATTCGCATCCAGAACGGCAGTGGATCGGCAATCCCACGGCGGTTTCCTTGGCCGGCTAAGAGGCCTCTTGAGCGGCGACAGACCGCTTTGAAGAGTCGAGTTGGTGTTGGCACAACGCTTGCGACTGAGGCGATGGATCTGGAAAGTGGGAAGCTCGTGATGGCCGTCGCGCGCGGCGGCTACTGTGGACTAGTGCGACTGGAAGATGGTCGCATCGATCTGGCAGCTGCGATCGACCGGCGACTCCTGTCTGACTCAGCTGGCCCGGCGGGGGCCGTGCGCAGAATTCTCCACGAGGTGTTCGACGGCCAGCCTCTCGATGGCTTTACGCTCCCGAGCGATGATGCTCTGACTGTTGCCACCTACCGCGCAACACCCCCACTCACGCACCGCTCGTCGTTAGTGGCTGGTGACACGGGCAGGATTTTTCGCGTTGGCGATGCGGCTGGTTACGTGGAACCTTTTACCGGTGAGGGGATGGGCTGGGCATTGGCTAGCTCGAGGCTGTGTGCCGAGGCGATTCTGGCTCACTGGCCACCACGGGTTCATCCTGCAGACCCAATCCAAGTCGTGGCCGCTGGCGATCGCTACCGTCGCACCTACAAGCGACTCTTCGCATCTCACCACGCCAGGTGCCTGCGAGTCGCCCGCTCGCTTCGCTCTCCACGGCTCGTGGCCGGCGGCCTCTGGCTGACACGGCGTGTGCCGTGGATTGCCCGCGGCGTCTTGCCGCTGCTGATTGGTTCTGTTGCTCCGGGCCATGCCCATCCCTGGAGAAGGCAATAACCCGACTCGAATGCAGTCCGAGGGCAATCGCACTGACACACCTGCTGCGAACACACAGACGTAGACTGCTTCCTATAGCTTCGCGATCACGGCCAGTGTCTTGTCGTGGCCTTCGCGGGCCACCTCTTTGAGGTTTCGCTTCCAGTACTCCGGGTTGTACAACTCCAGCGAAACGCACCCCGCATACCCGGTAGCCTTCAGGTCTCGCAGAATATCGACCAACGGCAGGATGCCGTCGCCCGGAAAGACCCGGTGCTCGTCTTTGAGATTGGCCAGCGGCGGATCGGCCGGAGCGTCATTGAATTGGAAGATCGCAAAAAAGTCTCCCCGCATATGCTTGAGCCCTTCAAACCCCGAGTGCCCAATATGCATGTGAAACACGTCGGGGATGATCTTTGCTTTGGGGTGGTTTGCGTCGATCGCGATGGCCGCCGCCTGCCCCATGCGAGCACAGCCTGGTAAAAACTGAACAAACACAAGCGCCGGATTGATCTGATACTCGTTGAGACCAATGTCTAAAAGTTCACGGTAGCAGTCCGCCGCCCACTTCGGATCAAACTCCTGCCACGGCCGCGCCGGCTGTGGCACCACTTGAATGTGCTCGGCACCAATCGCGGCGGCCTGCCGCATCCTTCTGCGTGAATCCACAAGCGACGCGTCGAACTCTTTCCGCGTGGCCGGAATCGCATTCCACAATCCAATCACGCTGGGCACGTAAAGTCCCGCGTCGCGAATCTTTTTCCCGAGATCCTTGAGGCTGCCCCCCTTTTGCTCGTACTCGTGCAGCTCGCCCTCCCACGGCTCGATCGCGTCAAATCCTGTTTGAGCGGCGATGCGGATTTTTTCATCCAGCGAGGCGGGCCGAATCGTGGCGGTGTCGAGGCACAGGGGCCACGGGCTCGCGCCATTCTGAAATTGCTTGGCTGGCTGCGTTACTGGCGTTGCCTCGGCGGCCCCAATCGCCGTGGCCGTGCTGGCTGCTGCCACAGCCCCGATTGATGTGAGAAAGGCTCGACGGTTCGACGTATTGCGCATCGTGGGATCACTCATCAGAAGAAGTCCTTTGGAAAACTTATCTCGCCGAACTGTCTCGTCGAGCGTGGAGTCACCTCTGCTTGAACCATTCATAATGGGCTGTTCTCTTTAATGAATCAATGGCAACAGCACATCGCGGGCAGCCCGGAGCGCCTGCGTGTGGCCATCGAGGCCTCGTGCAAACGCATCGTCCTCGACCTCAATGCACACCGCTGCGTCATAGCCAATGCGTTTGACCTCGGCCATGAACCGCCCCCAATTAATCTCGCCGTGGCCGGGGATCCGAGGGTGGTGCCAACGGAGCGGGAAATCAAACCGGCCAACCTGGCTCAATGCCGCTCGGTCGATCTGGATGTCCTTGGCGTGCAGGTGAAAAATCTTATCCTTGAATTCTGCCAGCGGGCTGATGGGATCTATATCCTGAAGCACTAAATGCGAGGGATCGTAGTTGAGTCCAAAAGAGGCCGACGGAATATCGTTGAACGCCCTTCGCCAGATCGCGGGAGTGGTGAGCAGATTTTTTCCACCGGGCCACTCATCGCGAGTGAAGAGCATGGGGCAGTTTTCGATGCCGATCCTCACGCCGTAATCCTCGGCCCACCGAACGACAGGCTTCCACGTCTCCAAAAACCGCGGCCAGTTATCGTCAACCGTTTGAGTCCAGTCGCGGCCCACAAAGCCGTTCACAGTGTGTACGCCCAGCAGAGACGCAGCCGCAATCACTTTTTTAAAATGGGCAACTGCCGGGCCAGAAACATCCTGGTGCGGGTCGAGCATATTGGGGTAATACCCTAGACCACTGATGCTCACCCCGTACAAGGCGCACATGCCACAGAGAGCATCGGCCTTTGACTGCGTGAAATCGCAGACGTTTACGTGCGTGACTCCAGCGTATTTGCGGTCGGCCCGGCCGATGGGCCAGCACATGAGTTCGACGGTAGAAAAACCCTCGCGGGAGGCAAGGGCAAGCACTTCGTCGAGGGATTGCTCAGCCAGGATCGCAGAAACGAAGCCGAGTTGCATATCAATAAGTTTCCTACTGCGTTCT
The DNA here is from genome assembly GCA_003670915.1 of Planctomycetota bacterium. Taxonomy (GTDB): domain Bacteria; phylum Planctomycetota; class Planctomycetia; order Pirellulales; family UBA1268; genus BAIKAL-G1-2R. The sequence goes on from QWQH01000065.1 coordinate 8,536, forward strand.
TGTGCTGATTATGAAAGCCGGTGCGGCACTGCCAGAGCCTGCCTCGGATACCGCGCCATTCTATGGCAGCGGGGACATCGGATGCTTGACAAAAAAGTCCCACATGATGTGCGTGGCATCCAGCGAGAGCGCTGAGGGACCGAGATAAAACGAATCGGGGCGGCGGCCTGGCCATGTATGGCCGCCACCTTCGAGTCGATAGAAGACAACCTCGCCGCCTGCGGTGAGCATGGGACTCCATGTGAAGCGAGTAACCGAAATGTCCTCGTCAGAACAGGCTACCGTGTCTTGCACGCACGCTGGCGAACAGCCGTTTGAGTGAACCCAATCGAGGAGGCCCTCCACGATCGGCCGATGACTCACGCGGGTGACGCTGCGACGGCCGATGCCCCCCTCCAGAGGCGTGAACTGGTCGAGCGTGCCATGAAAGTGCAACACGGGCACGGGCCGCCGAGGCGCAATGGAGGCCAATGCCAGCGGCCCGGCCACTGGCGCAATCGAGGCCACGCGATCGGCCAACTCTGCTGCCACGCGATAGGCCATCATCGCCCCGTTACTCATGCCCGTTGCATGGATGCGACTCTGGTCAATGGGCAGACGGCCAGCCACTGCGTTGAGCAATTCTCTCACAAACTCAACGTCTTGCGATTGGTCGGCCAAGGCCTCACCGCAGCAATTCCCGCCGTTCCACGTGAGCATGCCCTCGCGCGAGCCAGTGCCCGCCGGATAGACAACAATCGCCCGACCGTCAGTTGCCAGTTGATCCAGACCGGAAAACCGCCGCATCAACTCGGGGTGCGTCTGGCCGCCGTGAAAGGCCAGCACGATCGGCCAACCGACTGCAGGCGACTGGCTCACAGGAACCACCGCCACAGCCAATCGTCGGCGAGGCCCCACCGGCACGTCGATGACAAGCGTTGTGAAAGTCTGCATATGCATTGGAAGAATAAACCGGGGACGCAGGTCTTTTCCGGACAGGTTACACTGCTCGCGACAGGAAAAAGAGAGGCCGCTGGGACATTCGTAGAGTGCCCATGGAGAATAGAGTGGAACTACCCAACTATCTCAGACGCAGGATTGTGATCGACCACGTGAGCCCCGAGGTCGATGGGGGGCGATTTGCCGTGAAACGGGTTGAGGGTGACGATGTCGTCGTCGAGGTCGACATCCTTTGCGACGGCCACGACGAACTCGAATGCCGACTGCAGGTGCGGCACGGTGATACCGGGCAATGGACGATCATTCCACTGGAGTGCCAGGGCAATGATCGCTGGCGGGCTTCTTTTCACGTGGACCAGATCGGACTCTGGCAGTTTTCCGTCGCGGCACGGATCGATCCATTCAGCACGTGGCTCCGCGACCTCGCAAGGCGCGAAGACGCGGGAGAGCCACTCCCTATCGAACTAATAGCCGGCTCACAGATCGTGGCTGCCGCAGCGCATGGAGCACCGCCAGCGGTGGCTCACGAAATTGAAATGCTCGCAATGCAGATGCGGTCTGATGCGTGGGCCGATGTCGCACGGAGCGACCGGCTGCGAGAATTAATGTCGCTTTATTCAGAACGACGGGACGAAACGAAGCTGGAGACGCCCCGCAGCGTGTGGGTAGATCGCCAACGGGCCCGATGGAGCGCGTGGTACGAGGTGTTTCCACGGTCGTGGGGTGAACCCGGCACGCACGGCACGCTTGCCACTCTGGCCGACCGGCTCGACTCCGTGAGCGGAATGGGTTTTGATGTGCTCTACCTGGCGCCGATCCACCCCATTGGCGTCTCATTTCGAAAAGGACGTAATAACGCTGCGCTGGCCCAACCTGACGATGTCGGCAGTCCGTGGGCGATCGGCGGGGAAAGTGGGGGCCACACGGCCATCCATCCGTCACTGGGGAACTTTCAGGATTTTGAGCGACTGCGGTGCCGGGCGGAGTCGCTCGGCTTGGAACTGGCCCTGGATCTGGCCGTGCAATGTTCTCCTGATCACCCGTGGGTGAAGGAGCATCCGGAGTGGTTTCGACAACGCAGCGACGGCTCGATTCAATACGCTGAAAATCCCCCAAAGAAATATCAAGACATCGTGCCATTTGATTTCCAGTGCGACCACTGGCGACAACTCTGGAATGCACTCGGTGACGTTGTGCGGTTTTGGGTGGAGAAGGGGGTGCGGATCTTCCGGGTCGACAATCCCCACACCAAACCGTTTGCATTCTGGGAGTGGCTGATCGCCGATATTCACAGCACACACCCCGATGTGCTCTTTCTGGCAGAGGCTTTTACGCGGCCCAAAACGATGTATCGCCTTGCCAAACTCGGATTCACTCAGTCGTACACATACTTCACATGGCGGACTGCAAAACAGGAACTGGCCGACTATATCAACGAGGTGACAACGCCCCCGATCGCGGAATTCTTTCGCCCAAACTTTTGGCCCAACACGCCCGACATTCTTCACGCCACATTGCACACTGGTGAACGGTCGATGTTTCAGGTGCGGCTCGCGCTGGCATCCCTCTCGACTGGCAATTGGGGGATCTACGGGCCAGCAATGGAACTCCTCGAGGCAACGCCTCGGGAGCCGGGCAGCGAGGAATATCTCGACTCGGAGAAATATGAGGTGAAGCGATGGGATATGGCTGCTCCCGAGAGCCTCGCGCCATTCATCGCACGCCTCAACCAAATCCGCCGCAGCGAACCTGCGTGCCACCTCGACCGGCCGCCGGTCTTCCAGCACATAGACAGCGAGCACCTCCTCGCATGGAGCAGGTACGATTCTATCAGCGGCAACCGCGTGGTTGTTGTGGTTAACCTCGAACCAAACACATCCCACAGCGGCACGCTCATACTCGACTCCGCTCTGCTGGGCCTCAATGGCATCGCTGAGGTCTGCGCCCACGACCTGCTGAATGACCGCTCTGCGATGGAGGCACCAGCCGACCCTACCGTCGACAATGCTATGCAGTATGCCTGGCAACTCGACTCCATCCCGATCCACTGCACGCCCGAGAAGCCGGTTCTGGTGTTTCGACTGGCGTAAACTATTCCCTCATTCACGACTGCTCTCTGGCGATTGCAAACTCTTTCCTCGCGGCCGTTCATGCAACCCTTCCAACCGCTGCCCATCGATCCCAACCACATCGCTGCTGCGATGAGGCCGTGGCTGGTCGAGTCACGATGGTTTGCCCAGAAGGGCCAAGCGATTGCAAACATTGCGGTTCACGACTGTGTCCAACTACCCTGTCAGACAACGCCCACTGCTTTTGCACTTGTAGACGTCTCTGGGGGGGCCGCACAGCAGGAAGCGATCCGCTACGCGGTGCCTATGATGAGCAATGACTCAGCCGCAATGCCGCTCGCCGATGCTGCTGCGTCACCGGAATTCTTAGGCTGGCTGATACGTGCGATGCTCACCGAAACCACTCTGGCAGGCCGTGCCGGCAGGTTCGTCGGCCATCACTTAGCCGCCGGGGGATCCGCAATCGACATCGATCCGTTGTTCACTGTACCGCTATCGATCACATGCCTCGGTGGCGATGCATCCAACACCTCGCTCATCGTGGAATCAGTCGACTGGTCGGTGATCGTGAAGCTTATGCGACGATGCCGCACTGGCATCCACCCCGAAGTGGAAGTAGGCACTTTTTTTGCCCAGCAGACTGCGTGGTCTGGCACACCGCGACTCATGGGTTGGCTCGAATACGTTTCCGATGGCAGCGACAGCACTGCGATCGCTACGGTGCATGAGTTTGCGGCGGGGTGCACAAGTGCGTGGGACCGCCTAGCCGACCTGCTCGCCCAGCAGGCACAACCGGCAACCGCTGGTTGTGCAGCCGATTCCGACTCCCAGGCACATCGCCTGGTAGCGGCGATTGGTCACACCACAGCCGCCATGCACCATTCGCTCGCGTCTCGTGGCGATCTGCCGGCCTTTGCACCGCAGGCTGTGACGCCGGCACACCGGCGGACTGCTGCGTCGCACATGGTCGATCATGCTCTGCACGTTTTCTCGCTCCTCGCGTCGGGCCTGCCGGATCTCCCGCCGCCGCTGGCCGCGAGGCTCAAAGCGGTGGCTGCCAAACGTGACCAACTCATCGCGCAGTTGGAGGCGTTGGCCACTCTGGAAATCTCACCAGCATCCCCTGTCCAGATTCGCGTGCACGGCGACTATCACCTCGGCCAGGTACTCGTCGCCGGTGAGAACCACGTTGAAACGCCCCGTGTGCTGGTCATAGACTTCGAAGGTGAGCCTGGGCGCACGCTAGCAGAACGCCGTGCCATAACCAGCGCGTTGAAGGATGTGGCGGGCATGTGCCGGTCGTTCGATTATCTTCTGCGGCACATGCGCCGCAGGCCCGGTGCTGTTGCAGCCCATCCTGACTCCAGCACACTTGATGCGATGGAAGCAACTTTTCTGACTGCCTACCGCGAAACCGCCTGCGGCCAGCCGTGGTGGCCTGCCGACCCACAGGAGGCTTGCACGCTCCTCGCAATCTACAAGCTGGATAAAGCCCTTTACGAACTAGCCTACGAGTTACGCAACCGCCCCGACTGGATCGAGGTGCCGCTTGCGGCCATTGAGGCGTTTCAAAGAAATACCGCGTAATATGTTTCGCGAGATTTCTGATCGCAGCCTTGCTCCGGTCACTGAAGCATCCCCTCGGTTTCACGACTTTCTCGCAAGCCTTCAATCGGCCTCAAATGACGGCACATATATTTTGCTGCAATCCGCTGGGCAACTTCAAGGATGCGTTCGCGAACATCCTCTGGCTCGAGCACTTCGACATGATCGGCCAAGCCGAGCAGCTGCGGAATCATTTCGTCATCCCAGGCGCGGTCGATGTCTAGAATCACGCTGCCGTCGAACTGTATCCGTACCTTCTGCCTCGGGTGAAATGGTTTCTCGCAGGCCCATCGGGCACGCGAGGCATCGATCGCAATCCGGTAACGTCGAGCCGGTTCCTCCGAACGAAATATCGTCATGCTGTCGGCGAGCAGCGATTCGATCGTCTGTTTGTGCCGCTGGAATGTCCGTGATGATGGCTTCGCGCTCTGCACGCGGTCGAGCTTAAAAAATCGCATTGCTTCTTCGCTGGCGGGCTTCGAGCGTTGCTTCGGCGAGGCTGCTGCGGCGCGGTAACCAGCAATATAAATACTGCCGTCGTAGAGCACGATTCCCTCAGGGTGGATGTGATAGGTCTTGGGCTTCATATCGGCGAGGCTCGTATAGCGGATCGACAGTTCCAACGTGTTGCGAATTGCCCGATTGATCGCATTGAGCGTGCGGGAACGATACTTTGCGGCAGGGGGCTTGGGATGCACGACGAGCCCCTCTTTGTGAGCGTCTACATAGGCCAGCAGTTCGGGCGTGGCAATCTTTTCGAGTTTTGCGATGAGCTGGCTGATCCCTCTCCAGTAAAACGTGCCAGCCAACGGTGAGAGAAAATCACGGGCAACCGCCAGCGATAGTAATTCTGGCAGCGAGATGACCGGAGCAGAAAGCTCCGTAGCACCGCGACCGGATGCGATCGCCCATGCATGACAAAGCGCTCCGCGGGGCGAACGCTTCTTCGATGCCGTCACGGCATATCCAAACTTCCCAAGAAACTCGATATCGCGCCGAATATTTTTTTCCGACATGTCATCAATCACGCCCCGGCTTTGTAGGCGGTCCTTCAATTCCATCGTTGAGAGCGGTTGCTTGGCGCTCATGAGGATGTCGATCAGGTGAAACACCCGCAGCAGTTGCTCGTGTCGGCTCAAGGAATCCATGAAAGCCTTTCGATAGAAAATCCATAGACAGCGGGCAGACAAACGCCTGGCATCCGCTGTTTCTAGGAGCCTAAGAGTACCCTCACCCACCTCTCTCAGCACGCCCTTGCCTCGGACATTGCTGGGCGAGCGAACCCACGACCGCAAGAGGCGAAAAACCAGTCCGCCCAATGGCCAGAGACCAAGGTTGTCCAAGCGGTTGATAAGGTTTCCCTAGGCGTTCTATTCCTACCCAACACCGTGAGGCATTCCGTGGAAAAAAAGCCCGGCACAAATCATTCCAAAAAGACCCCGGCCTGGCCAACAGTGACTGCCGCCGTGGTACGGATCGTGCCCGAGAGGTTTTCGGCCGACCATGGCGAACCTGCACCCTCGCTCGCCAGAAGGCCTGTTTACCGACCGCTGGTTGTCGGAACAGCGATTCTATACCGCCCGCATGATGGCTCGATGGACTCGAAGTGGCACGTCCACGTATCCCCTAACGGTCTGCTGTGGCCGGTGGCCCCACAGTCGCGACTAGGGCTCCAACGGGCTCTGAAACGCCACCGCGCCATCGGCCTGCGATGCCGTCTAGTGGCTGCGTTACTCACGCCCGACGACGTGCTGCACGCTCAGGCAATTCCAAACGTTGACGATGCATCGCCGCCGCAGCGTCACAGAACGCTCCCTACAGAAATCTACGGCTGGTCGCTCCTCTACCAACTGCCCCACATGCGGAGCACCGGGGTAATTGATGCCCACGAACGCTTTGAGGATCTTCCAGCGTACTACGAATCGGCACTCGAACTGATCGATCGATCAACGTTTCTCGCCGCCAAGGGGATCTGCAGCCGACCGATTGCATTGGTCACGCGGCCCGAAGACTTTCGATCGCTGGCTGGCAGTCGCCCGTGCAATAAATTCTTTCCACATGCTCGGTTTCGTCGCCCGAGTGACTGAGCCACATTGCTCGGCGTCGTCTGCTAGCACAATAAGCTTGCGTCGCGTTAGGCAAGCTCATCTTGTATGGCCAGCCAACGTTCTTCGGCAGCGGCCAGCTTTTCGCCGACGGCCGTCATTGCATGGTGCAACCGCAGGGCCTCGGCAGGATCGGTCGCGGCTAGAAGGTCTGAATTGTGCTGCCGCTTTTCAGCGTCCAGCTTGGCGATCGTGCGTTCGAGGTTGGTAACCTCCTTGCGGATGTCGCGTTCGGTACGGGCTGAAGATGGATGGACCGGAGTCCTGCCCGATGGCGGCGGCTTGCGGCTCGCGACGGGTTGAATCCGCTGGCCTTGGACGCCAGCGTCGATGGCATCCGCATCATCAATCTCGCGAGTCACTGCAGCCAGATAGGCCGCATAGTCGCCCAGATAGTTGAGCACTCTGCCGTCCTTGACCTCCACAACATTCGTGGCGACCGTCTTCATAAACGAGCGGTCGTGGCTCGTGAAAATCAGCGTGCCCCGGTAGTCCAGAAGTGCCTCGGCCAACGTATCGACTGTCTCAACGTCTAAATGGTTGCCCGGTTCATCGAGCACAAGCACATTAAAAGGGCCCAAGAGTAAGCCCGCCATGCAGAGCCTAGCACGCTCGCCCCCGGAGAGCACGGAAACTTTCTTATTGACAGCGCTGCCCCGAAAGAGCATCGCGCCTGCGAGATCGAGAATTTGCTGCGACTTGGTGCCGATCATTGCGGCTCGCTCGAGATAGTCGAGCA
>QWQH01000063.1 GCA_003670915.1 Planctomycetota bacterium
CGCTACCTTGTGCGGCCACCGAATGCGCCGGCAGACACACCGCCCCCTGTGGGCCAGCGACTGGCCGATCTGGCCGCATCGTTTCAGCAGGCCGCGATCGATTCAATCCTGACCAAAGTGGAACTGGCACTCACTCGCACCGGCTGCCGGGCTCTGGCGATTGGCGGCGGGGTGGCGTCCAACACGCTCTTACGGGAATCCATCGAGCGACTCGGCCACAAGCATGGCGTGAAAGTGTTTGTGCCACCCCGATCGCTCTGCACCGACAACGCGGCGATGGGCGCCATTGCGTGGGAGCGGCTGGAACGCGGCCAGAACGATGGCCTCGAACTGGATGTATTTCCAGGCACCGATCGCAGCGCTACCCATCGCACGTAAGCGAGTGCTCGGTTCGAAGCGGCGTCTTTGGCAGCCCCAAGAGGCTTTCTGCCGCTCTCGACAAGAAGGATACGCCTCTAAAACCCTGAGAACTGCTCGAATTCGTCGTGAGGCCGGTGCTCCAAATTACAAAATCGGGTGTAGTCGTGCTGCCAGAGGAGCTTGATATCGCCGATGGGACCGTTGCGCTGTTTGGCAATAATAATTTCGGCCTGCCCCTTCACGCGTTCGCGGTCTTCGTCGTTGGTTTGGTAGTACTCCTCGCGATGCACAAACATCACAACGTCGGCATCCTGTTCGATGGCACCTGATTCGCGGAGGTGATTGAGACGCGGACGGTTGTCTCGCGAGGCCTCTGCCTGCCGGTTGAGCTGAGCCAAACACAGCACGGGGATATCCAGCTCCCGCGACATCGTTTTTAAACGCCGTGCAATCCGGGCCACCTGCTCCTGTCGCGGATCGCGAGGGTTGTCGGGCTCGATGAGCTGAAGGTAGTCGATCACAATCAACGCGAGGCCCTGCTTGCGCTTGAGCCGTCGGGCCACCGCTGCAATCTCCACAAGCGTGCGACCCGGTGTGTCGTCGATAAAGAGCGGGGCGGAACTGATCTCAGTCGATTTCTGAACCAGACGCCGCCGGTCTTCCTGCGAAATCGTACCGTTGCGGAGCCGGTGGCCGTTGACCTGCGCGGCCGAGCAGAGCAGGCGGTCGGCCAGTTCCAGACAGGCCATTTCAAGGCTTACAAAGAGCACCGGTTGCTTGACAACGATGGCAATGTGCTCGGCCATATTCATGGCCATGGCCGTCTTTCCCATACTGGGACGGGCAGCCAAGATGATCAACTCGGAGTTGTGCAGCCCACCGCAGAGGCTGTCCAGATCGGTGAAGCCTGTTTCCACTCCACCCAACGTGTGTTCGTGCTTCATCCGCGCATCCATGCGCACCATCACATCTTCCAGCACCGATTGGATCGGCCTGGCTTCGGCGGAACTGCGATGCTCAAGGATCGCAAAAATCTTCGTTTCTGCCCGAGCCACCAACTCCCGAGGTTCATCGGGCGAATCGTAGGCGTCTCTCAGAATGTCGGTGCCTGCGTCGATGAGCGAACGCAGCATGGCCTTGTCTCGCACAATCTGACCGTAGTAGGTGGCATGCGCCGCATGGGGAACTGCTTCGACAATTTCTGCCAGCGCCGCGGCACCACCGATTCGCTCTAGATCCCCCTTCGTGCGAAGGCGGTCCAGCACAATCGTGATATCAATTCGTTTGCCGGAATCGTGCAACTCCAACAAATGGCGGTAGAGCAACTGGTGCGACTCGTCGTGGAAGTCTTCGGGCCGAACGATGAGCGCGATGTCGTCGCACACATCAGGCTTGAGCAGAATGCTCCCCAGCACGGCCCGTTCGGCATCACTATTGGCAGGACGGTCGCGGGCTTCCAAGGCGGTGCTGCTTCGACTTGAAGCACTGCCGCTAGGCGAGCGAGCGGCACCCGACTCGTACGGCCGCTGCAACTTTTGTCGGGAAGAATCCTTCGTGCCCGCGTCTTTGAAGATAGCCATTGATTTCGGGCCTCCCTGCAGCCAGCCATACACTACTAGCCATGCCCGGCATGCCTCCGGCAGACGAACTCTGCCGTCGCATCATCGGCAAGGCACCACAACTGTCGACGAAACACTCTCGGACCAATCCAACTTCCGTTTGTTTTTTACGCCTACTTTGAACCGCCATCGCCGCTGGAAGGCACAACCCACACCTTCAGATCGCCTTCCACTTCGGCAGAGAGTCGCACCCGCACGGTGTAGAGGCCCACCTCCTTGAGCGGTCCCTGCAGAATGATCTGCTCGGGCAACACCATCAGGTCTTGCTGTTTGAGCGAACGCGAAATCTCCGTGGCTCCAACGGAACCGTAGAGGTGCCCTTCGTCGTTGGCGTTGGCCTCGATCGTGACGCTCGTGCGAACGAGTTCTTCGAGCACGCTTCGCAGTCCAGCCAACCGCTCGCGGGAAATTTCTTCGAGCTTCGCACGGTGCTTCTCGACCATCCGCTTGTGGTGGTCGGTGGCAATCGTAGCAAGACCCTGAGGCAGCAGAAAGTTGAACGCGTAGCCCCGCTTCACTTCCACAACCTCGCCCTGCTTTCCGAGGTGCTCGACGGTGTGCACCAAGAGGAGTTCAATACCGCCTCGCTCGCCCTTGGGTAGCCTGGGAAGACGGGGGCCGGCCTTTGCAGCACTGGCGATTTTCGCGCTGGACGGATGCGTTCGATCCACTGGCGATCGACTGGCCTGAGAGCCAGAACGGCGAGCCTTGGACTTCTGCGAACCTGCAAGTGGTGCTGCGTGAGGGGCTTCGGGGGACATCGACATCTCCTACAAAAAGTTTTAGATCGCTGTGTTCTTTTGAATCGCTGTGTTCTTCTTACTCGCTGTGTTCAAAACTGTCCTTGAGTATGGCTTACGCTCTCAGAATGGAATATCGTCGTCGGAGCCAACGGATCCGGAATGGTCTACACCGCTGGAAACAGTAGGATCATACCCGCCAGACTGCTCAAATTCGTCGGCTGGCGGTTGGCCGGAACCTGATCCCGAGGGGGCCCCATCGCGGACACCAGCACGAGGCTTTGACTTACCGCCTTCGCCTCGCGGCCCGTCGCCAGACCGACTGCCAAGCAACTGCATCCGTTCGCCCACCACGCGGAGTTTAGAGTTCTTCTTGCCGTCCTTTTCCCACGTGTCGAGTTTGAGCCGGCCTTCAATCAAGAGAGGCGAGCCTTTGGTCACGTACTCACCGGCTACCTCGGCGGTGCGACCCCAAAGCGTGACATCCACGAATGTCGTTTCCTCAACCCACTCGCCTGTGGCTGTCTTGCGCCGGTCGTTGACCGCCAGTCCGATATCCGTCACGGCGGTGCCGTTGGCGATATATCGCAGTTCTGGATCGCGAGTCACATTGCCCAAAAGAATCACTTTATTGAAACTGGCCATGGCCTCTGCCTCCTCAGGAAATTCGTGCGGAAGATACTGAACGCCTGTACACACTCGCCCCAGGCTACCCCTTCCGGGGACGGGACGCAAGCCTTGGGTTTTTCAAATGGTTCAACGGCCGGTTCGCCGACCGATATCGTTCATTCAGGCAGGCCCCGCCACCTGATCCGCAGTCCCGGTTGCATGGGGAACCGAAGCTCGCTTGGGGACTGCCTCGCCGCCGGCCAAGGCATGCTGCACCATGGCGTCGGCAATCCTTGCGTCGACCTTCAAAATGAGTTTGCGAATAATGTCGTCGGTGATCTCGCATTGCCGCTCGAGCGGCGAGATGTTGCCGCCGTCCATCCGGAAATACGTGAGCCAGTAAATGCCTTTTTTGTGGCCCTTGATCGGGTAGGCAAGCTTTCGCTCGTCCCACAGTCGGGAGGCCAGAATGGTGCCACCATGCTGCGAGATCATGTCGGTCACCAACTGCGAGGTAGCCGCTGGATCGCGGGCATACTTCGACGCGTCCAGAATAAACATCCCTTCGTACACCACCATGTCGCACATGCTCCTGTTTTCAGTTTCTAAAGTTTGAATGTCACGTTTTTTTTCAATCGGCCCGTTTGAGAGATTCGTGTGGTCAGTTATAGCGGTTCATGGCTGCTTCGATGCCAAGCGCCACCCACTCTTCTGCTGCGTCGGCCGCCCGTTCCCGGAGCACATCCATCCCGGCTTTGTCGGCTGGAGCAATGCGTCCGAGCACAAAATCGGCCGATTTCCACCCGGCAGGCACCGGTCCGATGCCCAGACGCAGACGGGGGACTGCCGTTGTGCCAAGCCGAGCCAGCACGTCGGCCAAGCCATTCTGGCCACCGGACGTGCCGCTGCTACGAAGTCGGAGAGTGTCGGTTGAAAGTTGGAAGTCATCGCAAATCACCAGAATATCGGCAGTGTCAATCTTGTAGAAGTCTCGCGCGGCTAGAACTCCCGCACCACTCAGATTCATCCATGTCAGCGGCCACACCAGAAGCGAGGGGCAGCCTCGAATCGTAACCTGTGCCGTTTCGCTCTGAAAACGCTGCCGGCGAACGGGTTGGCCTGCCCTTCGAGCCAGAATCTCCAGAACATCGAAACCGACGTTGTGGCGAGTGCCCTCGTAGGCGCGTCCCGGATTGCCCAGCCCTGCTAGGAGTTTCACGTGTCTGGGCTTTCAGCTCGCCGTAGGTCAGACCTTGGGGTTCAGCACGCCAAACGCCACCCATGCAGCACGCGTACACTTTCAGCACGCCGTTGGCTAGGCAGTTGGTTAAGTCTTGGGTCAGGCTTCCGTTTCTGCTTCTGCCTCTCCTTCCTCGGCCGGCTTGCGACCGATCAATTCGGGCTCTACGCCACCCACTTCAGGAGCAGCCTCTTCGCCCTTCTGAACAGGCAGAATGCAGGTGACTACTGTTTCATCCGCTTCGGCCACAGACTTTGCGCCCTTGGGCAATTCGAGGTCGTGCACCTTGATGACTCCGCCAAGTTGCAACTTGCCGACTAAAGCGTGAATTTTTTCCGGGATCGACGCAGCCTCGCACTCCAGTTCGATTTCGTGCATCAGAAGCGACACCACGCCTCCGGCACGCTGGCCTGGGCATTCCCCCTTGAGATCGATTGGCACCTTCACCTTAATGCGGTCGGAGGCGCTGACCCGCAGGAAGTCGACGTGAATCGGCTCGACTCCGAACGTATCCCACTGCAATTCACGCACCAACGCGCTGGTTTTGACGGCGCCTGTCAACTCCACGACTCGGCTCCCGTGTCGCACGATGAGTTCGAGCGCCTCTCGCTTCGTAGAAAGATCGATGCACTTCTCGCCGTGGCCGTACAAAATCGCTGGAACAAGCCCTTGGCGGCGCAAGCGACGACTGGCCTGAGTGCCGGTTGCCTGACGGGATGAAACCTCAATTGAATCGCTCATGAAAACTCCTTTCGAGAATCGGGCCCAGTGTGCCACAGACCAGTATTTTCGCAAGCCGAACGCGATAAAAAGCCTCTCCGGAGAGTCTGCCGGGCCGTTTCGGCTTCGAAATGGAAGGACGATAGATTTTCGGCTGGCCGCGCGGAAGAATACTTTTTACTGAAACATCATGCTCACCGACTCATTGCGGTGGATCCGCTTGATCGCCTGCCCCAACAAACTGGCCACGGAGAGCACGGTGATATTGGGCAGCGTTTTTTCCGGCGGGAGTGGAATGGAGTCGGTCATAATGATGCCCGCAAAGGGAGCGGCCTTGAGTCGCTCGATGGCCGGACCTACGAGCAGACCGTGCGTGGCTGCGGCGTAAATCGCCTTGGCTCCGTGCTTGTGCACAACATCGGCTGCCGAACAGATCGAACCGGCTGTACTGATCATGTCGTCGAACATGAGGGCGGTCTTCCCTTCCACGCTCGCGCCGATGATGTTGGCACTCTTGGTTGTGTCGGCACTGAGTCGCCGCTTATCCACGATTGCCAGAGGCGCCCCCAGACGGTTGGCGTGGCCGAGTGCACGTTTGATGCCCCCTTCATCGGCGCTCACAACCACAATCCCATCGCGAGGCAAATCCATCGACTCAAAGTAATTATTGAGTACGGGAGCCGCGTAGAGGTGGTCTACGGGCACGTCGAAGAAGCCTTGAATTTGGGCGGCGTGCAGATCCATTGCCAGCACGCGGTCGGCTCCGGCACGCGTGATCAAATTTGCGACGAGCTTGGCCGTGATCGGCACGCGGCCAGCATCTTTACGGTCTTGCCTGGCATAGCCGAAGTACGGGATCACCGCGGTGAGACGGTAGGAACTGGCCCGCTTGAAGCTATCGATCATCACGAGCAACTCCATGAGATGCTCGTTCACCGGCGGGCAGGTGGGCTGCACGATAAACACATCGCGTCCGCGAACGTCTTCGTCGATCTTGCATGAAATCTCGCCGTCGGGAAAGTTCCCCAACGAGATCTTGCCCATCGGCAAGTTGAGATAGCGGCAGATGTCTTCGGCCAGAGGGTGGTTGGCCGGGCCGCTGAAGATTTTAAGGTCGTTCATGAAAGGTCACCAGCAAGGGGGCGGGAAGTGCAAGGCCATCACTGTGATCGGGATGGGCCGCATCTTCAAGGGTGACAGGCTATCTCGCCCACGTCAGGAGGGCTTCGGCAAGCCCTCCCTGCGTTGCAAGGCCTCGGCCACAGCGGCGAGTTGTGAGGGAGTATTTACCGAGAGCGTCTCGCTGGGATCTAGGCAGGCAACCGCATCCACTGCGAGCCCTTCGGCCAGCAGCAGACCGGGACAATCGGTGAGGTAATATTCGCCCGAAGCGTTCGCGTTTTGGAGCTGTACAAGGCTGCGCAGCAGATCACGGGCCTCAAACACATATGTGCTCATGTTCACCTCGCAAATCGCCAACTCGTCGACTGTGGCTTCTTTGTGTTCGACGATTTTTTGAAAAATTCCTCGGGCGTCCCGGACGATCCGGCCGAGCCCAGTGGGATCTTGAGTGATGGCTGTGCCCAGCAGGCACGCTGCCTGTCGATCGGCCCACTGCCCCAGCAAGCCCGTCACGCTCTGGGGCCGCAGCATTGGAGAATCGCCACACACGACCACGACAGGCCGATGAGAGTCGGCCCCTGCGTGCAATCGAGACTCGATCAAACTGGCTGCAGCAGCCACGGCGTCACCCGTGCCACGCTGTTCTTTCTGATGCGCAAACGACACGCCAGGAATGCCTCGCAGGGCTGCCTCAACGAGATCTGCCCGATACCCTACCACCACGATCTTTTCGTGGACTCCGGCGGCATCGAGCGCCTTGAGCACCCATTCCACCAGCGACTTTCCCGCAGCTTCAAAAAGCACCTTCGGAAGGTCGCCCCCCATGCGTGCGCCTCGCCCGGCAGCCAAAACAATTGCAATCGGGGCATGGGCCGATTGGGGCAATGGAGGCGTGGGTGGCAGGGCATGGCGAGCGAGCATATTGAAAGTCTCTCGAAGGATCTCCGACGCTTGAAACGGGAAAACTGTAGACGATCCAGAGCCGCACGGCATATGGAAATTTACGCGGATTTTCCGCCCTTGAAGGACCCGCCGTGAAACGCTCAGATTCCACTGATCGTTTCAACCAGTTGCAATCTGTTTCAAGGCACCGCACTGCTCCAAAAGCAAAGGCGATTCACTCTATGGCCAGCTCCACCGTGACGCTCATCGATGCCCGGGGCGACGCACAGGCCGGTTCCGCGGCGATTGCGGACGGCTCGAGCCACTCCCTTGGGCCGCTTACCGTGCGGACTCAGCGACTGCGAGGCGGCCGACGAGAAGGCGTGTTGGAGGTGGAGTTGGTGGCTGGCACCACACGCGTGATTGTGCTGCCGGACCGTGGCCTCGGTCTTTGGAAGATATTTTCCGGGGCCATTGCATTGGGCTGGCAATCGCCGGTCCAAGGGCCGGTGCATCCTCGGCATGTTCCGCTGGCCGAGCCGTCTGGCTTGGGGTGGCTGGATGGATTCGATGAACTGGTGGCGCGGTGCGGACTGGTGAGCAACGGGGCCCCAGATTTTGATGCCAGTGGCACGCTGCGGCACGGCCTGCATGGACGGATCGCACATCTGCCTGCGCATTGGCTGGAAGTCACACTCGACGACACAGCCGGCACGATCACGCTCAAAGGCGCCGTCGATGAAACACGTTTTTTATCGCACGCTCTCTTGATGACCACGACGCTCACCGTGGATGCCAATCGGCCCCGGGTACAGTGGACAGACGCTGTGACAAATCTCTCCGACCGGCCAGCCACGATGCAAATGCTCTACCACATCAACTTTGGGCCTCCGCTGCTGGGAGCCGGCGCTGAGTTGGTGGCTGCGGTCGAGGAGTTGGCCCCTCGCAATGCGGCGGCCGTGAGCGATCTGTCTGAGTGGCATCAGTTCGTCTCTCCGCAGGCAGGCCGAGGGGAGCAGGTGCATTTTGCACGGCTGAGGCCCGCCGGCGATGGCCGCGCGACAGCCATGCTTGTGTCGCCAGACAAAAATCATGCCGCTGGAGTGTCGTGGAGGACCGACACGCTTCCCTTTTTCACGCTCTGGAAAAATCAGGGAGGCTCTGCCGATGGGTATGTCGCAGGCATAGAGCCGGGCACAAACTTCCCGAATTCCCGGTCGTTTGAAGAATCCCAAGGCCGCGTTGTGCCGCTATCGCCGCGAGAGAGCGTGTCGTTTGATCTGGCGATCGAATATCTCACCGGCCCCGCCGTTGCCGCCCAACGCAGCCGGATCTTGGCAGCAGGAGCAGGCCAACCGCCAACCCTACACCCTCGCCCTCGGCCAGATTGGAGCGCTTGAATCGTGGATCGCTCTCAAGGACCACGACTGCTCCGTCATTGGCCTGCCAACTTTTAAACCGGCGTTTTGAAGCCCATGGCCCGAACGGCGCACCAACCGTTGACGCCCTCGAAAACCATAAACGCGCCCCCCACAATCGCGGCGACGCCCGCATAGAACGTCCACGCTGGCATGAAAGGCATAAGCCTCAAGGCAACGAGGCCGCAGCCAATCGCAGCGCTCACAATCCCCATCGCCGTGCGGAGCCTGCGGCCCCGCCTGTCGATATTGCATTGCATGAATTGATTCTCCCGCAAGACATCCCTGAAAGTGAAACGGTTAAAATAAATGGAGGCGGCGGGAGTCGAACCCGCGTCCCGTGATGTTTCAGCACAAACGTCTACGTGTGTATCCGGTCGATTTAAATCTCGTGGACGCGACCCCGGCCGACAGGGTTCGTCGTCAACCAGCCTAGAACTTTTTTAGCCACGTCCGTACCAGGCGGTGGAACGCGGCGATTCGGATTTGGCGACCGATTGGGAGGCCCTTCCGACTGGGGCCATCGCTCGGGGTTGCTTAGTTAACTAAGCAGCCAGGGAGAAACGAGCTTCGGCAATTGAAGCTTGGTCGACTTTTAACGTGGCCCGCCGACCAACCACGACACGCAATCTGAACCTCTTGTCATCCGGTCGAAACCGGTACGCCCCCGTGAACTTTTTGGGTACTCTTTTGAGTACGAGTAGATGAATCGAATCCCGAGTCGCTGGTGCGGGAATGCCCAGGTCGGCTTTCTGGCCGACTTTTCCATTCTAGCAAACCTCAAGGACTGTATCGGTCATGCCAGAAGCCAAGCTCCATTTTCTTGAAAAAACATGGGTGAACCACGGCCTAGACACGTTGTCCTATGGAATACTTCCCCTGTGGCGGAATCGTTGCCAGCCCATTTAAAATGTAATTTCCACAGATTTGACTTGCACTCCATGGCATCCTTACCATCAGTTCTGTCTCGCTTGGGTGGCCGAAGATTCGGCCACACACCTCTTGGTGCTACTCCCATGCTTTCCTCGCTGTCGGCGAGCCGTTTGTTTGTCTCTGTGATTGTGGCGGCAGCCACTGTCAGCCTGCCGCTTGTGTCCTTCGCGCAAGAGTGGGCCACCAAGCTTTTTTCTGTCACCAGCCACAACTTCGGCACGGTGGCCCGCGGCTCCAAAACTGAGTTCCGGTTTACGTTTCGCAACATCTACAAAGAAGACCTGCACGTTGTGAGTGTGCGAACCAGTTGCGGTTGCACCTCGCCTGTGATCACGAAGCGGGATCTCAAGACGCACGAAACGGGGGATGTGGTTGCCACATTCAACACGCGAACATTTTTAGGCCAGCATGGGGCCACGCTGACTGTCACGATCGACAAGCCCTACTATGCCGAGGTGCAGTTGCGGGTGGCTGGCAACATCCGCGGCGACGTGACATTTGACCCTCCGTTTATGGATCTGGGCAACGTCGATTTAGGCAAGGGATCGGAACGCACGGTGCGGGTCACGCACGTTGGGAGCACGCCGTGGGAAATCAAGGATGTGCGAAGTGCCAACGCCAATTTTGAAGTGCAGCTTTCAAAGCCTACGCATACGGCTTCACAGTCGGCCTACGACCTCACGCTGAAACTCAAGGCAGACGCACCGGCAGGCTATGTGAAGGGACAGTTGATTCTTGTGACCAACGATCCTCGCGCGGGGCAGATTCCGATGGATGTGGAGGGACGAATCGTCGCGGACGTCACCGTGAGCCCGCAGTTGCTGGCTCTTGGAATCGTGCAACCGGGCCGCTCCGTGACGAAGAACATCGTGGTGCGAGCCAACCGGCCGTTTCGCGTGACCGGCGTAACGTGCTCTGACGGCTGCTTCACATGCCCTGGAAAAGAGACTGCCGCGACGGTACAGATTCTGCCCGTCACATTTCAGGCAGGAGATACGATCGGCAAGATTGAACGCCAGCTGAAAGTGTTGACCGACTTGGGCGAGGGTGCCGTTCCGAGCGTGACGGTGCAGGCGATCGTGGAAGCCGTTCCCGTCCAGCAAGCAGCTGCCAGCGGGCCGTAAGGCAATCCTCGCTACTCGCGGTGAGCGAGGCCGGAATAGTCTCTGGATGGAGAGCCGCAGTAGATCGACATCGGGCGTATCAGGCGGTTGTCGCCGATCTGCTCGATGATGTGCGCCGTCCATCCGCTCATTCTGGCGACCACAAAGATCGGCGTAAACACTCGTACCGGCAGACCCAAGGCGTGGTAAATCCTCGCCGCAGGCCAGTCCAGATTCGGCTTGAGCCCCTTGCGATCGAGCATGATCTGTTCAACGCGGTCAGCCAGATCTTCAAGCGATTCCGCTGCGGTACCCCGCACCATATCGCGGCACATTTTTCCAAGCAGCTTTGCACGCACGTCGCCATCTTTGTACACCCGGTGGCCAAAACCCATAACCACTCGCTTGGCGGCCAATTGTTCGGTGACCCATGCCTCGGCTCTGTCGGCTGAGCCGATGGCACAGAGTTGTTCCAGCACCTGTTCGTTGGCGCCGCCGTGTAACGGGCCCTTGAGTGCCCCAATAGCCGCAGTGATCCCGGAGTGCATGTCGGAACCGGTGGAGACAACCGTGCGGGCTGCAAACGTCGAGGCGTTGAACTCGTGTTCGGCATAGAGCACAAGCGTTGTGCCAAAAGCAGCAACATGAGCGGCAGATGGCGTGCGGCCCGTCAGCCGTTGGAGCAGAGCCTTTGCAATCGAACCGTCAGGCCAAGGATCGATGGAACGGCCGGCTGAAAGATCCATCCACGCGGCCAAGAGGGCCGGCACTTGGCCGATCAAACGCTCGCCCTGTGCCAGCAACGCCTCACGCGTGCCTGGGATGTGATCCAACTCCACCTGGCCAAGCATGCTCACGCCCGTACGAAGGGCATCCATGGGGGAAGCCTTCGGACAACTCTCGGCGAGCCCTCGAAGGGCATCGATCACAGCATGCATGCCGCTACTCGCCGTTTCCATGGTCGCCACAGGCAGTCCCGAGCCTGCCGAGGCGTGAACTCGCTTTGAAAAAGCAGCGTGCTCGGCCTGCGACGGCAGTTCTCCGTGCAATAACAAAAAGGCGACCTCCTCAAAATCGCCCCCGGAAGCCAGCGACTCGATGGAATACCCTCGGTATCGCAGATCGCCGTCTAAAGATGAGATCGCCGTGCGGCCAGCGACCACGCCAGCTAACCCGCGTGCAAAATCGTTTGGGTGCGCCGGCTGGACAGGCGGCGACTTCTGCTCGGTTGCCATTGCGTTGGATCCTCGTGTGGTGAGTCTTTTTATGACCGTGTTCCCTGGCTGCCCTGCGGCGTCCACGCCTCGGGATGGGCTGGGTCGTAGCCGAGCAAATCGTAGAGCTCTTCTCTCGACTGCATTAAGTCGAGCAGGCTTGACTGCGAACCTTCGTCGTCAATTACCGCAAGGCCTGCCTCGACTGCCTTCATGGCGATGCGCAAAAGTGTGACAGGGTAGAGCACCACGGCAAATCCCAGGGCGCTGAGATCGTCGCGAGACAGGAGTGGGCTCACGCCAAACTCGGTCATATTCGCCATCAGCACAGCGGGTGGCTGGCCAGAAGACACCACGGCACATTCGCGACCGACTCGGGCAAACTCATCGCGAGATACCAGCGCCTCGGGAAACAGCCAGTCGGCGCCTGCTTCGTGGTAGGCACGCAGGCGGTGCACGCAATCGTCCAGATCGGTGACGCCTCGGGCATCGCTCCTGGCGATAATCACAGTCGACTGATCGCGACGGGCAGTCGCGGCAGCAGCGATCTTCTTGCACATCTCTTCAACATCGATAATCTCCTTGCCAGCCAGATGCCCACAGCGTTTGGGGCGGCGTTGATCCTCGAGCTGAATCGCCGCAGCTCCTGCTTCTTCCAGCAAACGCACGCAGCGGCCCACCTCCTGCGAACCTCCAAATCCCGTGTCTGCATCGACCACCAGCGGGATGCTCACCGCTCCGGCCAGCACCCGAGTGTGCTCGATCAGTTGCTCAAGCGTAACGATGCCGATATCCGGCACGCCCAGCACGCCAGCAGACAGCGTAGCGCCCGAGAGATAAATGGCCTCACATCCCTGCTGCTCGGCCAGCTTGGCCATGAGTGCGATGGGGGTGCCGTAGATCGAAATCGTGCCATCCGTGGCGCCCTGCTTGACGAGCCCACGCAGGACAACGCCTCGGCTGGGTTCGCTGCGACCAAAGGGCTGGGAAAGCCCCGTCTTGGAAATGTCTGAGGAACTATGCATCGCTCTGCGGTATCCTTAAGCCTGTAAGCAATCAGCGTGAATGTTTCGCTGCAACGTGGAGGTTATAGGTGCGGCGGAGTTCTGTTGAAAGTGATGGCTCGAATATGGCCACGCCACCACGAGCGGCGGCCGGATGGGCTTGGGCGTACGCGTGGGCTGAAATAATCTGCATCACCGCACTCTTTGCCGCCGCAGGTGCTTGGGCTGTGCCCGATGTCAACGAGGCGCACTACCTGACGAAGGCGAGGCACTTCTCCAACCCAACATGGGTTGCCGGGGATTTTTTTCTGGAAACGTCGGAGGCTCACGGAGTCTTCTATCAGTTTCTGGGGCCCCTGGCCGTTGCACTTACACTGGAACAGGCCGCGTGGGTCGGGCGATGGCTGGGCTGGCTGGCACTGGCCTGCGGATTTCGACATGCCGCCCAACCGCTGCTGGCGGCCGGTGCGGCCCGCCTGCTGGCCGCTGCGATTTTTTCGCTGGCTTTGCGACACACAACAGCAGCAGGCGAATGGCTGATCGGGGGATGTGAGGCGAAGGTTTTCAGTTGGGCGATGGTGCTGGCAGCCGCAGGCGAGATTGCGTGGGGACGGTTGGCAGTTGCATGGGTGGCGTTGGCTGCGGCCACGGCCGCCCATCCGATCGTGGGCGGCTGGGGCATGGGAGCCATGGTGCTTGAGCGGTGCCTGACGGCGCGGACGACGCTATGGCAGAACACATCGCCCTGGAACATGCGCACCGGATTCCTAGTGGTCGCCGGCGTGCTCGTGGCTGGCGTTGGCATTGTGCCGGCCCTCTCGCTCACATCAGGCGTAGAGCCTGATGTGCGTGTGGCGGCAACGCACATTTATGTCGTTGAACGGCTATCGCATCACCTGCTGGTGCGAACGTTTGCCGATGGCTTTATCGCCCGCCATGTCCTGGCGATTCTGCTCTGGGCGGCGGTCCTGCGGCTCTCGCCCTCCTCGCCGGCTCGCCAGCGAGCGGCTGGATTTACAATCGCCGCAATCGTCCTCTCGGCTATAGGCTGCGGAATATCGCTCTTGGAGCCCGTCGCCCCCGACATGACATATGGGCTGCTGCGGTTCTATTGGTTTCGCCTCGCAGACGGACTCGTGCCCCTCTCGCTGTCGCTGGCGGTGGCATCGCTGGTGTGGGGCGGCCTCTGGCAGTTCTGGCAGCGGATCGGAATGGCCGCGATGATCTGCTTTCTAGGCGCGGACCTGTTCCACGAGAGCCGCCACTGGCCGCTGCCGTGGCGACACACGCTGGTCGCTCGCAGCGACTCGAAGATGCAGGCGGCTGCTTGGCAGGACATCTGCGAGTGGGTGCGAGACAACACGCCAGCCGATGCGTGCTTTCTCACGCCGCGTGGTGCGTCGACATTCACGTGGCGCACCGGCAGACGGGAAGTGGTGGCGTGGAAAAACATGCCGCAGGACCCGAAGTCGCTCGTAGAATGGCGGGCCAGAATCGTCGACTGCTTTTCGCACGACGGCACGCTCAACGCGCTGGAACGAAGCACGGTATCGCTGGGTCTCCAACGCATGCAGTTGGTGGCCCAGCGGTATGGAGCCAACTATGCAGTGGTGCCGACCGATCGTGTGGGGCCTGCCCCGTTGGATGGCTCCCAGCCGCCCCTCCCGTGGCCGCTGCTCCATGCAAACGCGGGCTATGCTGTCTACCACATGACGGAAATCATGCCTTCCGAACCACGCACTGACCAACCACCATGATGCACGCTCAACCATCCGAATCATCCCACAAGCCCCGCAAGATTCCACCGATCGCTGCTGTTGCCTTCGACCTCGACGGCCTCCTCGTCAACACCGAAGAACTCTACCAAGAGGTGGGCACGGAATTGCTGCTTCGGCGCGGGTGTGTGTTTGGGCCAGACCTGCTCCACGCGATGATGGGGCGGCCGCAGGCAGTATCGCTGCAGACCATGATCGACTGGCACAGCTTGACCGACACGGTCGAAACATTGGCAGCAGAGACGCACACCATCTTCAGCGTGCTGCTGGAGACGAGGCTGCGGCCAATGCCAGGCGCGGTGGCCTTGCTTGATGCAATGGATGCCTCAGGCATCCCGCGTGGGGTGGCCACAAGCAGTGGCCCCGAGTTTGCAATGGACGTGCTTGGACGCGTGGGGCTCCGAGATCGGTTTGCGTTTATCCTCACAAGCGCCGACGTCGTGCATGGCAAGCCGCACCCTGAGATTTATCATAAAGCAGCGAGCCGACTGGCCGTCGCACCCGGCGCCATGCTCGTGCTTGAAGACTCGCAGGCAGGATGCCAAGCGGCTGTGGCGGCAGGGGCTGTTGTGATCGCCATCCCAGGAGGTCTTAGCCGCAGCCATGATTTTACTGGCGTAAATTATATCGCCGAATCGCTGGCCGACCCTCACATTTACAGCTCTCTCTTCCAGTCGGGCTCGATTGCAATCCTGCCGCACCCGTCGTCGGCGATAGGCCATAGCACGCATGATTCACTCGACGACTGAGCCGCGCAACGCATGTGCCGTGCGGTAGGAAGCCGCCGGGGGCGGGTGAAGTCTCCGCTTCGATGCGAGGATACGCCGACTCGCGTCAACTTCACCCGGCCCCCGGCTCTCCAAACGTGTTGCTCGGATGTCGATCTCCATCCGAATCGAGCACTCAATAACCGAGGCGATGGGGGTCGGCGGATGCTTGAGGAGCCCTTGGGCGTATCCTCGCCCTCGGCGACGAAACTTCTGCCGCACCCATCGCCGGCGATAGGCCATAGCACGGATGATTCACTTGGCGACTGGCAACGCAACGCACGTGCCGTGCGGCAGGGAGCCGCCGGGGGCGGTCTAGAGTTCCACGCCAAGCCGGTTGGCTTGAAGGCGCAGGGCCCGTTCAAAGAGAGGAAATGGGTAGC
>QWQH01000084.1 GCA_003670915.1 Planctomycetota bacterium
CCCGGCCCGCTGAACGAACGAGGATCGCCAAGCCACGCCACGAGCAACCGACCGGCACCGCTGCCCATCGATGTGAACGCCGCCATGCGGCACCATGCATCGCCGCCATCCCGCAACAAGATCTTCGAGAGAAGGTCCGTTCGCATTTCCTCGCTGAGACCGCCTCCAATCAACGCTAACTCAAGACGCACTCGCGGATCTGGATCGTTGACAGCCATTTCCACCATGCGGTTGGCCAGTTGCGGTGCGACATCGCCATCGCCCACAAACTGCTCCAGAAGCCGCACGGCACTGGATCGCAGCAGCGGATCGTTTGCGTTGAGAGGTTTGTCAAGATCTGCGACACAAAGCGCCCCAAGCCCATCGAGCACATAAAGGGCCACGATGCGGCCCCGGGGATCGGCTTGAGGATTTGCGGCCAGCACGGCTAGCGGCACCGCGGCAGCTGGATCACGTCGCTCGAAAAGCAACCGCTGGGCTGTTTCTCGGTGCCAAGCATTGGGGTGTTCTAGCAACTCCACTAACTCGGCTGTTGACGAACCAGAAAGCTTTGGTGTCCGACGGCGGCTGAAGTTCTGCGGCACCAGCCGCCAGAGCCGACCTCTGTCGCGTCCGCTGTCCAGATCCAGATGCTTCTTGATATCCAACGGCAGAGCGAGCGGATGTTCAATCACCTCCCGCTGCATGTCGATGATCCAGAGCCCTCCGTCTGGACCATTGGAAAACTGCACGGGGCGAAACCAATTATCGGTCGAGGCGATCAGTTCACTCTCTCGATCGACTCGCTCGGCCCGCACGCACGACCCGTCAGGCGTCAGTCGCTTGCGATGCACCAGATTGCTTCCCACATCGCCGATGACGAGCATCCCGGCTAATGCATCGCCAAATGCGTCGCCGCCAACCACGGTCACTCCGGTGGCGCTGGTGAAGTATCCGGAGGAACGGCCGCCCGCCTCGATGGGGCCAGTCGCGAGCCCACTGGCCCGGAGCCGCGTCCGGAGGATCCGCCATGGCTCCACTGGGCTGGACCGAAACACGGCCCCCTGCGGCCCCTCGGCCGCAACGCTTATCTTGGCCGAAGGCGGCGTGTAGAAAGGGTTTCTGCTCAGAAAGCGGTCGTCGATCATGCAGCGAATGGCTTGGTCGCTATTGCTACAGACATACTTCCCACCAGCAGCGTCAAAAGACATGCCGTGCTGGGCACCGCCTGTCTCGGGCCGCACCGCAAGCGACCGCGGATCAAACGAAAAATCGCGTCCGCTGACATTCACTCCACCGTCCCCAGCCACGGCTGGGGACGAAGCAACGACGGGCTTGGAAGCTTTCGCCGTTTCAGATGGACGGCGAATGATACCGCCAACGGCACTGGCCGAGCCGTGGATTCGGTTGTCGAGACCAAAATGAAACGAGTTCATCAGCCCCTGCACGTTGGAATCGCCGAATC
The DNA here is from genome assembly GCA_003670915.1 of Planctomycetota bacterium. GTDB lineage: Bacteria > Planctomycetota > Planctomycetia > Pirellulales > UBA1268 > BAIKAL-G1-2R. The sequence goes on from QWQH01000084.1 coordinate 1,445, forward strand.
CTGTGAACACACTGTGCCGCTGGTCCGCCACTCCATCGCCATTGACGTCTTTGAGAAAGAGGATCTCCGGGGCATCGCCCACAAACACTCCGCCGTCGTAGCAGCAGATGGCCGTGGGCCAAGCCAAACCATCCGCAAACACTGTAGCCCGGTCGTACACGCCGTCGTCGTTGTCGTCGTGAAGCAACCGCACCCGCCCCAGTCGCTCTCCCTGACGCTCGCTATATCCCCTCATTTCGGCTACGAACAATCGGCCATCCTCGTCCCAAGCAATCGCCACAGGACTCGCCAAGAGAGATTCGTCGGCCGCCAGTTGGATCTTAAATTCAGGCTGCACCCGCAGCGACGCGATCGCCGCAACCGCGTCCAGTGGCGGCACGCGAGGCAACTCGGCGGCGAAATCATCGGCCCGAGTCGATGCCCGCATGAGCGCGAGGCCCAGCACAACGGCGATAGCGACCAGCCTCAACGGCCATCCACAGCCGCGCGTCAAAAGTGTGATTGCCGTGATATTGCACATCACTGCGTTTCCTCCAGAAGCGATCGGATCGTATCGAGCAACTGTTTTTCCACCTTGGGCCCGACAAACGAGGATGTTTGCTGCATTTCGTAGCCGCCCTCGTCGTAGGCAACGGCTGTCCCTATATAGGCAGGGCCATAATCGCCGTACGCGGCCATCAGCACATTCAAATCCGGACGCATTTTTTGCGCCGCGAGTTGGTATTCCACGAAGAGTTCACCCGGCAGATGTAGCATGCGAGCCTGCCCAACGCGAAGGCAGGTGACCAGAATGGGGTGCCCGGAGCCGGCCCGCTCAAGCCACGCCAGCCGGTCGATCGCCCGACTGCTGCTGGGACCAGTAGGAGTTTGAATCTGCGCTGCGAGCAGTTGCGCATCGAGGTGCGAGGCCGGTTCCAGCAACACCTCAGCGGCCGACCATCCCACATCACTTGCCGCCAGCGGCGACTTCACCGTGGAATCGAAGGCCTGTCGCATACCAGAAGCCAATCGCGTTGCCAGCCTGACGCGATTGGCCGGAGAGCCATCGTTGTACTTGCCGGCCGTCACGTTGCCGCCAGCGCCATTAAAATGGACATGCAGGGCCTCAGGAACGTCTTGGGATCGAATCAATCGAGCGATGCCTGGGAAATCCGGACTCGGCACGCGAGTGTGGTAATAGCTTTGCGGATGACACGCGTAGGCCGTCATCACAGCCAGCGGCACATCCTCATTCCAAAAGCTCAGCGCCGTAACGAACGGGTCGATGACACCCTCCGGCTCGTTTTGCAGGGCGGCTTCACGAGTCGTGCTATACCGAACAGCACGCACCTTCCCATCGTCTCCCATGATGCGACGGTTGCTGGCCACTTCTTCAACCCGCGCGCGACCAAAGCCCCAGTGAGTTGCTGGTCGGGCCTCGGGGAGGGCCTTGCGAATCGCCGCACTCGCTCGCTTGATGACCTCGCGGTGAAAGTCACCGTCGAACACAGGAAAATCTTTCACGCCCATATCTCGTAAAATGCGTTCGGCCGTGAAATCACAAAACGGTGCGTCATGTTGGTGGACTGCGTGCACGGCCACCCGGTCGGGCCGCGTGCCAGCCGCCTCGGCCATCGCTAGGCGAAAGGCATCGTGTCCCTCGTTGGCGACCCCGATCCAATCGATGGCACACAGCACAATCGGCTCGCCGGCCCCGAGCAACACCACGCCACGGCATCGAAGGGGCAGATCCGCATCTCGAATGGACCGTTCGTAGGCCATCGCCTCGCCCGTTGGTGGCGTGGCATCTACGTCGAATCGGGCCACCCGCACACGAGCGTCCAAGCGTGGCTGTTGGCCGGAAATCTGTTCGACTGCAACTGGCTCAATGCCGCGCACAATCGCCTGAGTCGCCAATGGAATGAACAGATTCAGCCACAGGACGATCGGGGCAATGCCTGCTGAAACTACGAAGCCTTGCTTGAATTGTTGGCAGATTATAGACGGCATATATTTTTCTTTGATCACCAAACACAAAAAAATCTCATGGTAGTATAGCCCACGCGAGCCCAATACGCCCCAGTCTCGACCACCCATCCATCGATCAGTACAATCCCCGTCGTTGCCAACAATCTCAAATGCCGCGAATAGGGGGGAACGATGCGATTCATGACCCAAGTGCGATTCATGACTCACCTCATCCAATTGGGATGTTGCGTGATGCTGTGGCTTGTGCTGGCTGGTTTAACCATCGCCGACAATCCCGCCGATTGGACCGGTAATTTTACGCGCAATCCGGGTTTCGAGGAAGACTTTGTCAACGCCAATGCCGAGCCACACGTGCTCAGCTTCAAGGGTGACTGGTTCTACAACCAGCAGGATCATGTGCCCGACTGCTGGACACTGGTCGGAGCAGGCACGTTGAATGAAAAGAATCCCCACGAGGGAAAACGATCCCTGATCCTGTCCGAGAAAGCCACCGCTACGCAGAGCTTTCCAGGTGCGGTGCTGCAAGAAGGAGGCAGTGCCTGGCAACAGGCCCCCCACAAACCGATGACCATTTCGCAGCCCGAAAAACTCCTGCAACCGTGGCGGGCGACAGTCTGGTGCCGCGGCGGCGGGAAAATTTCGCTGGGCGGTGTCGAGGCAGTTGCGAGTGGCGCCGCGTGGGAACAACTCACCCTTGAATGCCCTGCAGAGAAGGTTGCCAAGGACGGAAGCATGAGCGTGACGCTTACCGGCCCGGGCGAGTTCGACGACCTCACCGTGCAGGAAAAACTTTCTGCTGCGCCCAACCTCCTTGGCAATAGCGGGTTTGAGAATGCCGATAAGGAAGGGCAGCCCACGGGCTTCTCACTGCAGCAAAAGTTCGACTGGATCGGCCCCACCTACTACGTCTGGACCGACTGGATGCACTTTCACGATGAGAATCGCGGGCCCGTCCGCGTGGATCCGCTCATTTTTCACGGCGGCAAGCAGTCGCTTCGGTTCGACGTCTATCCCGGCGACGAGAAGTTTGTGGAGAGTGACGCCATCCTACTCAACCAGGATCAGCCGCACCTGATCGAGGTGGGCGGTTTCGTCCGCGCCGACAGAATAAAGATGCTCGACATCCGCTGCGTCGATGAGGACGGAGCGAACTGGCCGTGCACCTACCCCATTCAGCCTGAATGGAATGTCGGTGGCACGGCTCTGTTTGGCAATGGCACGTTTGGCTGGAGATACGTTCGCAAATACTTTGCGCCCCCATTCAACGCCCCGGTGAAGGCCGTTCGCATTCGACTGGCCGCCCGGGGTTTTAACGGCAGCACCCTCGATGACTCCGGCACACGCAGCTACGGGGTGGCCTGCGGCACCGTCTGGTGGGACGATTTTCGAGTGGTTGAACGCACCACGCCTCAGGCGGCGCTTCAGTCCCGGGGCGTCAAGATTCCACCAGCATCTCCTGCCTTACCCGCTGGCTTTACCGTCGCCGATATCGACCTAGGCGAGCGACTGTATGGCCAGAACGAACTCTCGTTGACGCTGACAAACTCCGGCGGCAACGCAGCATTTCGCGGCCGGCTCACCACAACGCTGCCCAACGCAGAGCCCATCGTCACCGAATCGGCCGCCGTCACCATCGCCGCCAAAGCCAAAGGCACCGTGCGGATTCCCTATCGCATTGATCAGCTCGTGGGCCAACTTCGGCAACAGGGCACGCTGCAACTTGAACTCTTTCGCGATGCTCAGCCACTGGGGATCGCAACCTACGCCTTCAACACGTGGCCTGTTGTTGTGGATATCGATATCGCAAGGCACTACAACCTTCCCACCGAGAATCCCGTCACCACCTCGCTGAATCTTGGCGTGGCGAAGGCGACCCTCGCACAGGTGGCGACGCTGGAACTGGAGCTGAAGCGGCCAGCCGACAAGGCTTCGCTCGGCAAGCAGGTCATTTCGAATCTCCAAACGGCTTTCGCAGAAACACTCAAGCTTCTGCCCGCCTCCAAGGCACAGAGCGTTGAATTCAACCTGCCAACGCCGTCATGGTGGGCGGACCGCAACAACCTGCTCATCGTGAAACTCGACCTGAGTCAACTCAAGGTCTGGCCGCACGACAACCCAACCCGCGATACGGTGCTCGAGGTCCGCGGGCGGGATGCCGCTGGCAAGGTGCTGTTTGAAGAAACCAGCGACGGCATCTGCCGCGTCTCCCCGCCGCCGCTGCTAGAGCCCATCGGGTCGGTGGCGGTTCGCGACGACGGAGCGATGCTGATCAACAACAAGCCTCGGTATCTCATGGGCGGTTCCCACCAGAACCAGCGGCTCACGCACACGATGGCGATCATGGCCCAATTGGGCCTGATGGGCCCGCGTCTGGCGCAGGGGCCCGACTGCACCTACGAGAATCTTCACAAACTCTGGACCGAGAACCACCTCTATGCGTTGCAGACCAAACCGGTCAGTGGCATGAGCGGCATTACGGCCGTCACAGAATTGACCCCCGAACAGCGGCAAGCTCTCACCGCCTTTGTGGCGGCCAACGGCATGCAAAACGTGGTTTCAATCAACACAGGCGGCTGGGAAGCAACGATTGATTTTAATGACGCAGCCGCAGTGCAGAAACACAAGGAACTCAATGACTGGGTGCGTCAGACCACAAAACGGCCTGTGGCGATCAGCACCAGCGGTGCCTTCAACGCATGGTGGCTTTCGCACCTCTCTCTCTACGACATCAACCATGCTGAAACCGAGATGTGTGGGCCGATGGATTTCGACGTCATCTACACGCCAGCAATGAAGCGGGCGGGGCGTACCACGGCGTGGGTCTACCTGCCGCAGCTCTACGACAACACTCCTTTTGAGCGATACCGCTTCGAGACATACGAAAACATCATTCGTGGATCGGCCGGCGTGGGAATGATTCAGGGAATCGGCGATCCGACGTTCAACCGCGGATTGGCTGGTGAACTGAGAGGCCTCGAAGAACCGCTGCACAGCCGCGAGCCTGCGCCCGCTGTCTCGATCGAGCCAAACGTCTCCCACATGGTGCGACAACACAAGGGCAAGACCTACATCCTGGCCACGAACGCTGGCCCAATCATCGTTGGCAACTGGCAGTGGGATCCCAACACCAAGCACTCTGGTGCTGCGAGCCACGAAGGAGACAGCGTGAACCGCATGTGGCGCCGGCCGGCCGGCGTGCGTATCCACGGATTCCGAGGGCTCCCGATGCCCGAGTTGATCAAAAAGGGCGACACAATCGTGCAGCACGTTTGGCTTGACCCCAAGGAGACGCCCGAGTGGGTCATGGTGGCGGTTCGCGGCGACGGGCGGTTCTCACACTGCGGAGTGCTCGGCCCGTTTACCTACGAGAAGTTCCGGCAGGACTACGGCAATATCCTCATGTACTCCGAACTGGAGCATGCTGTTTGGCACGATATCAATCACGTGATGGATCCACCCACCTACCAACGAGCTGTGCGGCTCATGGGAAAACCCTGGGCCGATGACCTCCGACAGCAGGGCGACAAAGGCCGTGCAACCGTCGATGCCAACATCTTTCGCAGCGAGCATTTCCGAGCGCTGGGCGCTCTGCCAGCGGCGGGAACGTGGGTCAGGATCGAACTCGATGCGGAGAAGTCTGGGCTGGTGGGCACGCTCGTCGATGGCTTTGCCTACCTATCGAAGAACGGCCGCGCACTGTGGGATCATTCGGTGCTGGAGCGGGATGGAAAGGTGGTTCGCGTCTTCTGTGAAGACAGCGTTGGAATCGACCGGAGCCTGCTCTCGGCTGTGCGGGTCAACGTACCGGGCATGAAGGCTGGGAAAAAGGTGCGGGTGATCTACGAGGATCGCACGATCACTTCCGACGACGGCGGCTTCATGGATGACTTCCAAGGCATCGACACGTATGGATTCGAAGCAGGCGGCGTAGCTGGCGACATGTTCGGCTACGTGAAAGACGACAACCGCGAACTGCCCCGCATGATTCCTGCCGGCTACGGCTACACCTACGGACCAACCGCCGTGCATATCTACGAGGTCCAACCGTGAGGCCCGCTGCAGCGGGTGGGGCAGAGCTTCGCGTGGGATTAGAGATGGCGTTTGGGAGAGCCGCCGTACGGGCACTTTGTCTGGCGTTGGCAATGGCCTGCCTACCGGTTCGCCAGGCACGTGCGTGGCCCACCGTTTTTCCGACAGGCACAACCGTTCACGACAGGCAACGGGCCGCGGATGGCTACGTCTTGTTTGCGTCGCTCGACAACGGCGAAGCGGGCGAGGCGGGTGTGCTGCATATGATCGACACCAGCGGGCGAGTCGTCCACCGGTGGAACGTGCCCTTTACGCCCTTGGGGGGAAAACTCCTGCCCAACGGCAACATCGTTGTCATCGGACGCAACAACAAAGGGGCAATCAAGCGGCCCGGCGTTGGGAAGTATCACATTGGCGGAGCGTCGGGCTGGCTGGTCGAACTCGACTGGAACGGCGGGCTTGTCTTCAAGCACATCGATCTCGCGATGCATCACGATTTTGCCAAACTGCCAAATGGCAACTACGTCTACCTCGCCTGGGAGCCTCTACCCGAGGCATTGCGAACGAGCATCCGTGGTGGCATCAAGGGAACGGAGTTTGAAGGCGGTGCGATGTTCAACGACAAACTGGTCGAAGTCGATCCGCAGGGCAAGACCGTGTGGGAATGGCATGCCAACGACCAGATGGATTCTGACATCGACATTATTGGCCCGCTCTATCGGCGAGAGGAATGGTATCACGGCAACAGCATTTACTCTCTCTCCGACGGTTGCATCGCAATCACGGGCCGCTTTACCGATTCGCTGCTGGTGATCGACCGCGCGACCGGCGGCATCGCATTGCGGTTTGGCTCCCCTGCCTATCTCGATAAAGTCAGCAACCGGATTGAGTACCGCACGGGTGCCAACGTCATGGGTGGCCCGCACGACGTGCGAGAGATTCCAGTCGGATACCCGGGCGCTGGCAACCTCACCTGTTACGACAACGGCACCTACACCGGGGCATCGCGGGTTGTTGAAATCGATCGAACGGGCACTCTTGTCTGGCAATGGGCCGATGGAAACGACGGGCGGAAGCACTATTCATTCCACCTCGGCGGTGCCCAGCGATTGCACAACGGCAACACGTTCGTCTGCGACGGTGCGAATGGCCGCTGCCTCCAAGTCACTCGCGAAGGCCGCGTTGTTTGGGAATACGTAAACCCACACATACTCACGCCAAAGTACCAAGCGGCGATTTTTAAGGCTGAGTTTTACTCGCCTCATCATTGCCCGCAGTTGAAGGATCTGGCAGCAACAAAAACAGTGGCCCCATAACCAAGCCGTTAAGAATGATCATTGCGATGAGAGCCGATCCAAAACCGTGCGAGTCACTCGCTCAATAATTGGATCGGGGGGGGCTGTCAGGCCGTGCGACCAATCGGTCGTGCCCGCAGTGAACACCGTGCCGCCGCCCGGGCGAACAGAAACGCCTAGGCAAGCATGCCCCATCTCCTTTTGGGGAAACTCGCTGTACCACAACAATGTGCTCTCGTTTCCCCACGTGGCTGGCGCCGTTGCGAGAATCTCGAAACTCTTTGGGGTGCCATCTCTGCCTGTTGGCATAGGAAGGCCATCCTCGCGCGTGAACTCGCAGCCATCGCACTCGTACCCCACAACCGTGCGACTACCCCCAAACGCATCTCCTCGCTTGAGGTCTGTTCCCGCAAAGACCCAATGATCTTCCCGCTCCACAGTAAAGGCGCCAGATCCCTCCATGAGCACACCGTGAGATCTGTGGAATCCGCCACCCAGGATACCCACGTTGGTCAGTGTATTTTCTGGGCGAGCGATGAGCCGATGGCTCCAAAGCGTGGAAAGCAAAGGGTTTGGTCCATCGGGTCGATAGCATGGATCCTCGCGAAAGCTCTGCTTATAGCAAACCAGTCCATCGCGTTGGTTGCGTACCTGCCAGCAGCAGGTGTTGCCACTGAAAAAGGCCGCGTTACCGCCGCAAGCAACAAACGCTTCGAGCCTGTCTCGCATCGGCTTTGACCAGTATTCGTCATGTCCCACGCTCAACACTAACCGTCGCTGATCGAATCGATCAAGCAGTTCTGGATGAAACTCGAGATCGTTATTGACCGCGTAATCCAGACGGTACCCCCTTGATTCGGCCCACTGGATGAACGGAATCTCATATGTTTTGAGGCCATGAAAATTTGCTGGGCGTAAGAAAGAAACCCGGTTGCCCTGAATGCCGTCACGGCCATTGAACGCATACAGGCTATACCCGCCGAAATTGTTGTAGGCGTTGTCGGTATTCGTCGCCAGTTGCAGCAGGATTTTCGCGTGCGTCGCGGATGGCGATGCCCGCACGACAAACGCGATGAACGCACCACTGCGTTTCATTGTTGCCGGATCGGCATGATCGCCGCCTCCATTGGTGACGATCTCGTAGAGACCACTGGCCCAGTCGGCCCCAATCGGCACCTCAATCGCCACCGGCCAACCGCATCCATTCGCGGAGGCATCGGCTGGCACATCGTACTCGACGCCCTTGATCCCTTTCTGCGACCAGACGACTTTTCTCGTGGCCCCGATCCGCTCGATCGAAAGGTCGTACGTCGACACCGTGGCCGACATATGGAGTCGAATCGTCTCGCCGGGAAGCACGCTGATGCGGTCTGCGTAGCCGAGCACGTACGGCGCTGCATCGTCGCTGGCCCGAGCCAGCGACGTAACGGCCATAGACGCAGTGGTCGAACCCAAAAAACCCCGCCTTGTGATCTCGGCACGGTGGCTGGAAGTCGCTTGTGTCATGGCTGGTCCTTTTGACCGACAGGCTTGCTGGTCGACTCATCCGTCAGACTCCGCAGATAGGCCACGATGTCGGCGATCTGACCGGGAGTAAATGCCTGTCCCATCGGTGGCATGCTCGACACAGAGGAAGCCACACGGTCCGCTATCCTGTCTATGGCAATTCTCACCTCGCCACCAGTCGGAAGGGCGAGGATAAGCTGCCCGTCTCGCTCTGCGACGATCGTTCCCGAAACGATGGCTCCGTCATGCGTTTCAACCACAATCGTCTCGTATCCTTTGGCAATCTTACGACTGGGCTCAATCAACGATTCGAGCAGATATTCTTGGTCGACCCTCCGACCCACACCAGTGAGATCAGGCCCGACAAAGCCGCCGCCAGCCCCGTCCACCTTGTGGCAAGCATTGCAACGGATTTCATGATTGGCGTGAAAAAGAAACCGCCCCTTCTCGGCATCACCCGAATGCAGGAACTCGCGGTAGGGCTCAAGCGGATCGGCATCAGCCAGAGCCTCCGTTTTTTTACTCGGATCGAGCAGGTCTTCCACGGTCCATGCCGTCGTTCGGTCCGCTGAGCTTGTGCGGATGGCGGCCACATGCTCGGGATCAACCGGCGAACCATAGTTGCCCCAGGCACGACGGACGTAGGTGAGTACGCCTGCCAGCCGCGCATCGGTCATAATCGAACTGCTGCCCAGTCCAGGCATCTGCATGTTCCACTCTTCGCCAGCAACCTTTACTGGCCCACGGAGGCCGTGAAGCACGATGCGCATCAAACGATCGGCCGGTCCATTGACCCATTCCGAATCGGCCAGGGGCGGGGCCTGACCCAACTGGCCTTTTCCATCCCCCTTGTGGCACGAGTAACAAGTCACGTTGTAGACAGCCTCACCCTGCACGCGTCGCTTTTCCTGCTCCGCGGTGAGTGACTCAAGCACTGGTCGAGTCTCCCGCACGGTCGTATCGCCGGGCCACGTGATGATCCGCAACAACCGCGACGCCAAGCCGCTGGTCGCAGCGTCCTGGGAAGCCGTCAGCAGGCCAAGAATTTCTGGCCGATCGTCGAGCCGAAACGGTTTCGGCCAGCGCCGCCGTGAGATTTCTGATGCCTCGATCCCAGCAACGATTGCGCCTGTTGCCCAGGATTTCTGGTTCGACGATTTTGCCAACGTGAACGATAAGGCTGCTTTCTGAAGCAACTGGCCAATGCGAGGAGCGTCTCCAGCCTGCACCACACACGTCGCGAGAGCTTCGACGACCCCTGTTTTTTTCTCAACTGCCAGCGACCACCGAGGCGAGTCGACCAGCTTTTCGAGCATCTCCAACTCGCGGTTCTTGAGTCCGCTGATCGCGGCCACGCCGAACGGAGCATCAGGATGGTCGACAAGAATCTCTTCCATGAGACCCATTGCCTCGGCCGAGACCGAGTCGGTGGCCGCACAATCGCCGATAGTCAGCAGGAGTTGCAGGCGGACAATTGGACGAGTATCGGCCAGCAGAGGCCGTAGCCGCTCAAAAATCTTGGGCAGGGGCGGTCGGTCAGCCGACACAACACACAGCCGGATTGCCGTCGCTCGTACCGAGCCATCAAAAGCATCGATGGCAGCAGACGCCGTCGCCCAGTCAAGCCGTCCGATTCCATCCAGAGTCCAGAGCGCGTGCACGCGGCCCAAGGGCACGGTGCCCATCGCTGCCACGGTGCGGAGTTGGGACGTCACCCCGACGGCCTTGCGTTCCACCAGTAACCGCTGGGCGGTGTCTCGCCACCACCCATTGGGGTGCGAGAGGTGCCCCACGAGTTCCTCGTCGGAGGCACGCGATAGGCGAGGTGGGGGGCCAAGCGGCTTCCCCTTGTGCGAAATGCGATAGATCCGCCCCTGATCAACTGGCGTGTCGAGGTGCCGCGAAAGAATCTGGTTGCGGAGATAGGGCATCATGTAAATCATGTGCTCGATGATGCCGTGATACAGATCGCATAGGTACACCGCTCCGTCGGGACCGGTGCAACTGCTGACCGGCCGAAAACGTTCGTCTGTGGAAGCCACGAACTCCTGCATACCAAAAGCATTGCGGGCCGTAATCCTCGCGCCGTCGGTATCCAGCATGTCGAGCCGAATCAGATTGCCGGCAGCTTCGGGAATCACCGCAGCACCCCAGTATTCTTCCGGAAACTGGTCGCCACGATAGATACTCGGCCCACAGGCGACCGTGAACGTTCGCAGTCGGCCGTCCTCGCGGAGTTCTGTGCCGCCAAGCGTGATCCCTGGCGTGACGCGGATGGGAAACACTTCATGGGCGTCGGCGGCCACATTGACGTTCATCGCGGAGGCCACTGACGCTCGCCCCCGAACCGGCATGTGCGGATTACGGCGAATGAAATCTGACGGCACGAGATCGCCGTGAAGCGATGAATTCTCGTAGTTGTAGAACAGTCGGCCATGGTTATCCTGCGTCATCCCCCACTGACCTCGCAATGCCGTAGCGTCTTCCACGATGGCACCATCGGAAAACCGGTGACGCACACTGCCATTTGCGTTGTACATCCAATTATCGATCGCGTGCATCAAGGCATTTTCGGTGTGCTGTGGATTGCCCGGCTTGGCATAGCTGCCAACCCGACGCTTCTGGTCACAAACAAGGTCGCCATCACTGTCGCGGCAGTACCAAAGGTTTGGCGGTTCCGCGACCAGCACGCCGCCCTGCACGAACGAGAGCGTCCGTGGCATCACAAGTTTGTCCAGAAACACAGTGGATAGATCCATGCTTCCGTCGCCGTCTTTGTCTTCGAGTACCACGATTCGGCAGATCGGATCGCCTTCTCCCGTTCCCTCGACATCCCGCATATAACCCCGGTATTCGATAACCCAGAGCCGGCCATCCGGGTCGAACTCGAAGAACACCGGGTCGACCACCAATGGCTCTGACGCCACGCACTCGATTCGAAAGCCATCTGCCACTTCAAACGACTTGAGTGCCTCTTCTGGGGAAAGCGCAGGCGAGGGAGGCACCTTGATGCGCTTGAAGAGTTCATCGGCGGAAAACGGATTGTAGGCTTTGATCGTCTGCTCGCGATGCGTGACGACCCGACCTTCTGGCACAGCCTGCGCGAGTACAGCCTCAACGAAAAGCATCGCCAGAAAGCCCGCGCACAGAATCCGCAACGTTGCCAACGCCAACGAAAAAAAGACAGAGACTCTCATCGGCGGCACCGGATGCTTTTCTTGTTTTTGTGGCACCGATTCACCGCTTCTTGCTGTTCCAGTTATAACACCTCCGGCTTGCGAGGCTACCATATCTTATCGTCATAGTAGACTCAATTACGGCATGGACAAATCGTTTGTGGCCCTCAGGAACCTCCCGGAGTACCGAACATGAGCCAGTCTTCGTATGCCCGTTCGCGTTGGTTGGTCGTGGGAGTCGTGCCGATCTTTCTGCACATTTCTTTACTGGCCTCTTTGCTGACATGGACCATCACAGCGTGCAGCCGAGCCGCTGCCAATGGCAACGAATCCAAAGCGAGTCTGATCGCCCACTGGCCGCTAGTGTCCGATGCCCGCGATGCGATCGGCACCGCACACGGGGAGCCGCATGATGTGCGGTTTACCGGCATCGGAAATGCAACCGGTCCGCAGCAGGACAGTGGTGTGGAGTTGAATGGACGCACAAGCCGAATCAGAGTGCCGCACAGCGAGGCGCTCAATCTGGGCAGCGAGGATTTTTCGCTTTCCGTATGGGTCCGTTGCACAACGCCCCTGCAATCGGTGCTTGGGGACGTGGCCGCCAAATTTGATCCTGCCGAGCGACGCGGTTTCAATCTGCACGTGGCAGGTAGTTCGCCAGCCTACTCCAGCATGTCCGACGCTAGGCACCTGCACTTTGGAATCGACGATGCCCGGCAAAGCGGTTGGGAGGATCATGGACGGCCGTGGCCTTCAAATTCACTCGTCTCGGGTTTGATCGCCTACGAAGGCAGCCTCTATTGCGGCATCTCGGATGCCGATACTCCCGAGGCACGGGCCCATATTTTCCGGTTCGACGGCGGAAATAAGTGGGTTGATTGCGGCCGGCTGGGCATTGACCCCAACCACCATTCGGTGATGTCAATGATTGTCCATGATGGCAAACTGTACGCGGGCACGGGCATCTGGGATTGGGTGCAGGCGCTCGGTGGCCTTGAGGGCGCCCCGCCCCCGGCAGCCACGCATGTCTTTGTCTACGAGGGCGGCACCCACTGGCGAGATGTGGGGCAAGTTGGAAATGGGTCACGGGTGCTTTGTCTGGCCAGCTTTGCTGGGTCTCTCTATGCCGGGATCGATAGCGTGGGTGGGGGTCGCGTTTTCCGTTACCAAGGCAATGCTTGGTTTGACTGTGGCGCTCCAGACGGCAGGAATCTGGAGTGCCTGATTCCATGGGGAGGCAAGCTCTACGCCGCCACACACGGCAACTTCTACCACTCCCTCGTTGATGGCTCGTGGAAGCCGATCGGCAAAGAACCTCACGGAATCAACCAAGTGCATTCCATGCAGGTCGTCGGCGGAGAGTTGCTTGCGGGCACATGGCCCCAAGGCTATGTACTGCGGCACGGCACCGGCGACGACTGGCGCACGATTGGCCGGCTGGGCTTGCCGGAGACAAAGGGCGTGGAACCGTGCAATGAGGTGATGGATCTCACCGTTTACAACGGCAAGCTCTACGCAGGACTCATTCCAAAGGCCGAGGTCTATCGCTATGAGGCGGACGGCGATTGGACGATTCTTGGTTCGCTGGCCCGCCGCCCCGACTGGGATGTGCGGAGCAATCCTTCGTGGGTTCGAGTGACCTGCCTCACCTCTTTTGGAGGCCGCCTTTTCGCTGGCACAGGCTCGTGTCAGGGCCGCGCTTTGGACGCGCCGGTTGATCCGTCGCTGGGCAAGGTGCTCTCCATGCAGGCCGGTGCGGTGGTCAGCCATGATCGGGACATCGGCGGCAACTGGACGCACGTGGCAGCGATCCGTCGAGGCACCTCATTAGAATTGCACGTGAACGGCCGACAGGTGGGCTGCACACCGCTTCCTGACGGCCAACCACTAAATCTGAACAACGATGCGCCGCTCTGGATCGGGTATGGGGCACAGAACTCGTTCGACGGCATGCTGGCTCACATGAGACTCTATGCAGGCGCATTGGACGCAACAACGCTCGCCCGTCTGGCCACAAACCGCAACTGATTTGACAAGTACACCTGCGGCATTGAGTCTCTGGGAGGTGCCTGTACTCGGCCCAACCTGTACTCGAGCCTGACTTACCAAAGCGACTATTTACGTGAGGGCCATGGCCTACTTGGCTTACTTGGACTACATGGCCTACTTGGACCGCATGATCTGAGCGATCCGCCGTCGCTTCCAGATTGACCATCCGGCCATCGCAATCCCGATGCCCGCAAAGATCATCGTGTCGGGCTCGGGCACGATCACAAGCTCAACGACTTGGCCATTGGTGACTGTGCCC
>QWQH01000033.1 GCA_003670915.1 Planctomycetota bacterium
GGATTGATCGAGGCATCGGTCTGCAAAAACTCTTGAAATGGGTTCTCCAGCACTCCACGTCGCCCAACGGCACTCACGATGCCATACGTAATCGTGCGGTCGAGACCGAATGGATTGCCAATGGCCCACGCCATCTCACCGGGCTCGATCGTGTCGCTATCTCCCCACTGCGCAGTCGGCAGGTTGCTGGCATCAATCTTCAAAACAGCTAAGTCGGTCGCTGCATCCGAGCCTAAGAGAGTCGCTACAAATCGCCGTCCATCGGCCAACGCCACGTCGATCTCTTCAACCTGTGCCACCACATGGTAGTTTGTGATAATCACGCCATCGGATCCAATGATCACGCCTGATCCAACCGATTCGCTTATGGCGCCTCGTGGTATCGCCCCTCTGAGGCTCGTAATCTCATCGGCGAGCGTGAGCACCCGTCGCTTCGATGTGACATGCACCACCGCTGGCCCGATCACTCGTGCCAGCGTAGTAAAAAGCTTTCCGATCGGCGCGAGCTCTGCACCGGTGGCGGCGTCTCGGATCGCCGCTAATTCGGCGCGCGTCTTGGCATACTGAATCCGGCCGACGAGCGACGGCCAGCAAATGATCGTCACGAGCACCACCAAACCCAACGCGAGCGCAGCAGTGCGACGGCTTGCGGGAGACGACATTTCAGCAGCAAGATTAGAAACTGGGGTCATTGGTATGCCTACCACGAGTGGGGACAGTTTTTGCTTCCATCGCTTTTCGCACCAAATCGATAGCCGTTTGAGCCGCACGCGATCTTCGCAGGCTGCCACCGCCGCCGAGGCGATGACAAAGCCGTAACGCACCCTCTGGGCCAGCCAGCACAATCTCGACGGTCTCGCTGCCTGTGCCCTGCTCTCCTTCGCTCACAACAGATCCAACTGCCAGAATATGTGTTGCTCCAAAGCCCCGGCGGCACTGCTCGACCAATTGATCCACGGAAAGCGGGATATTGCCGTCGGGCACCACGATACTACCAACCAGCGTGGGAGGTCGAAGTGTACTCTGCGCGTTGGAAGGTTCTAGGGCCATGCGCGCGGCTGATGCAGCGAAAAGCGACGCTATCTGCCCATGAGTGGCCACCTCGATGGTGGCAAGCGTCGCCCCTGCCGCATCGATGGCCGCCAACGCAGCATCCTGGAGTTCTTCGTCCTCGACTCCGTACACGAGCTGCCCTAAATGTGTGCGAATAATCGCCTCGGTTGGAGCAATTTTTGCTAGGCACTCAGTCACCGTGCGACCGCGTGCCGCGATGCGAAGCGTAATGGTACCCTCGTGCACCGTTATCCCAACCAAGGGGTCGCGACCCCGGCGAATCAGATCGGGCAGCATTGCCTCGACGGCACTCTCGCCTGCACCAAAACATTTGATTCGCCGAAACACCAGCGTGCTCGCATCGGGTTGCATTGCCAGGAGGGCTTGCTTCACGGTCTGCTCCCACATCACACGCATTTCAGAAGGCACCCCGGGCAACGCAAACGCCCTGCAGGTACCGCCGCCTACTCTCGCAATATCAATATCAATGCCTGGGGCGGTGCCGTCGGGATTCGGAATGATCCGGCTGGCTTTCGGAAACATGGCCTGCCGGCGGTTGGTCTGGGGCATTGGCATGACCCGCGCGGCAAACCGTGCCTCCACTGCTGCCAGGGCCGCATCCGAAAGCTCCAGCGGCAAATCAACCGTCAGCGAGAGCACATCGCGAGTGAGGTCATCGGCTGTGGGTCCCAGTCCTCCCGTAGACAGAATCACATCGGCTCGCGAGGCAGCAATCCGAAAGGCAGCCACGCCATCCTCAAGGGAGTCTGTGACCGTTGTGTGAAACGCTACCGGGATCCCAATCACACCCAGTTCGCGAGCAAGCCACTGGCTATTGGTGTCCAGCCTCTGTCCTGTCGTCAGTTCGTCACCAATCGCAATCACTTCCGCTCGCATGATGTACCTTCGAGTATCGGGGGAAACACACACAACTCTAGCCTACACAAGAACCCACGTGGACTGGCGTTTTTTACCCGGCTCAAGCACACTCACGTGAGGTACCAATGCGATACTCCCTCTGGAAACGAACCAATGATGAAACTTGGGCTGCTGGGAATTGACCCGCAGATCGCATGGGTCTTGGAAGCTGCGCACCGTTCGGGAGATCAGTTGGTGGTGGCCTGTGATGTGGCTGCAGCCTCCCCCCATGCCCAGAGCGAGCCCGACTCCCTTCCGCGAGACAGTTCGTGGGAGACGCTCATAGATGCTCGCAGCTGCGACGCCATTTTAGTCGGTGGCGATGGGTGGAGCGATACGCGAGTTGAGGCCGTTCGAAAGCTCGTCCAAGCCGGCCGCACACTTGTGCTCTCCCAGCCCCTAGAACTCTCGATGCTGTGGGCGTACGAGCTCGACATGATCCGCAAGGATTCTGGGGCGCGGCTCATTCCGATCCTGCCTGATCGGCTCCACCCATTTATTGCTCGGCTGCGCCTGATCATTGAGGGAGCACTCGCCTCGAGGAACGGCTTACCACAATCCGATCGC
Source organism: Planctomycetota bacterium (assembly GCA_003670915.1). Classification (GTDB taxonomy): domain Bacteria; phylum Planctomycetota; class Planctomycetia; order Pirellulales; family UBA1268; genus BAIKAL-G1-2R. Next base: position 2,539 of record QWQH01000033.1, read on the forward strand.
GACTCCACCATCGAAACTATCCTGCTTGAGCGTAGGATGCCGGAGCGTTCGCGCACTGCGGTGCTGCGACAACTCGCCTTTGATGCCGATCTTGTGCGAGTGCTCAGTGGCGATCCTCGCAAGCTATCAACACTTGGTGGCTCCGCCCCTGAAACAAGTTGGCCGACCCTTGCAGTGGGTTTCGATGGGCCATCTCATGTACCAGCGCGATGGCAGATCATGCATGGCGATAGCCAGAGCGCAGGCCTCACGCTGTCTCTCATCGGGCCTACTGCCGCTCATCGCATCCAGATTCCGGATGGACCGCGAGGCGACTGGCTCTGGTCGGATGCCACTGCCTCCGTGAATGCCGAATCGGTGTTCTTTGACCGCGGCGATGCAATACTCGATGTGCTTCGCACATGTATTGAGGGCAATAGCCATGAGAGAATGGTCGGTACACTCGTGAGAAAAACAGACATCCCACCAGCAGGATGGGACGATGCTTCGCGAGCCATTGAACTGGCGGAAACTGTGCCACGAAGTGTTGCCAGAGGGCGGGCTATCGACCTGCATCAGGAGGAATTTACTGAGCTTGGCACATTTAAAGGCACGATGGCATCTTTGGGCTGCGGCATTGTGCTGATCGCGCTTTTGCTGCTCGTTGTAGCAACGCTCGTGGGTGGGATCGCCCGCGAAGTGGGCTGGGGCGCGGGTGAGCGCATTGCTGGAGTCTGGCCGCTAGTCGTGCTGGCGGTGCTAGGCGTATTTTTATCGCTGCAGTTGCTCCCACTCCTCGTTGCCAAGCGGCCGCAAACTCCGCCGTCACCATTGCCTGCCCCCCCGCGGCAACGTGAATAATTTTATCCCAGCCGGCATGGTTGCCCTGATGGTGACCAAAACGATGCCCAACGGGCCGGCGAGATGGTAACTGGGGAAGCTGTGCGGGTTCTAAAAAATGCCCGTGAATCCGAGCCAGCCGCCGTCCGATTCTCTCTGTGGCCAGGAACCCGTACACGCGGGCACACCTTGGGCCTGAGTGAATCTTCTCCGGAGTCTGTGCGCCATGCGGTGTACGTGGTTTGTGCTGCTGATTGTGGCCGTGCTTGTGGCGGCCTCTACGGCAGTGCCTACTGCGGCTCACGAGGAATCTCGGCGCACGTCAATCGTACAAGCAATCGAATCCAACCGCGATTGTGTTGTCAATATTCACGGACAGAAAATGATCTCCAGCCCAGATGACGATTCGGGCGGCGAGGCTCGACGCGTCAACGGGATGGGCACCGGCGTCGTGATCGATCCCCGAGGCTACATTCTCACCAACTACCACGTTGTCGAGGGCGTGAGACGGATCGAGGTCACAATGGCTTCTGGTAAGACCACCAGCGCTACGCTGGTGTCTCACGATCCGAGGACGGATCTAGCGGTGATCAAAATCGTTGCCGAGGTGCCCCTGCCTGTGATCACCGTGGGTATATCCAGCGATCTTATGATCGGCGAAACTGTCTTGGCGCTCGGCAACGCCTACGGCTATGAACACACCGTCACTCGCGGAATCATCTCGGCTCTTCACCGCAGCGTCGAGGTCAGTCGCACGCAACAGTACGACGACCTCATTCAAACCGATGCCAGCATAAATCCCGGCAACTCCGGCGGCCCACTTTTAAATATCAACGGCGAGATGATCGGCATCAATGTGGCTGTGCGGGCCGGCGCGCAGGGCATTGGATTTGCAATTCCGATCGACCGGACGCTCGATATCGTGACGGCACTGCTCTCGGTCGAGCGCATCGACAAAACGTGTCATGGCATCATGGCAAAACCCAGTGACACGCAAGGACTTGTCGTGGAAACCGTCCAGCGTGAGAGCCCAGCGGATTCGATTGGCATTCAGGCGGGCGATCGGATTACTCACGTCGGTGGTCTTCCTGTAAAAAGCCAACTCGACATCGAACGCGCGATGCTCGGCCATAAGGCTGGCGACACCGTCAGCCTTACAATCTCGCAATCGGGAGTCGACAAAACAGTGGAACTCGCCCTCCAAACGCGTCGAGAGACGCTGACAGCCGAAGATCGATGCTGGCAAGAACTCGGGCTTCGAGTCGATTTCATGCCGACGGCAAAAGTCCAGAAACTCCAATCCCGCTACCGTGGCGGCCTCCTCGTGAAAGATGTGCGGACGAAGGGCCCAGCCAGCGAGCAGGGCATCCGTGAGGGCGATATTCTAGTTGGGCTGCACGTGTGGGAAACAATCTCCTACGAAAACGTGACGTACGTTCTGGATAAGGCACAAGAAGATAATCTCGGCCCGCTCAAGTTTTACGTGCTGCGAGGGCGGGAGACTCTCTTTGGTCACCTCACGTCGGACACAGTTCGCAGGTGACCCTCATTCTTCCGCGACCATCCCAACGACCTTGGCACGCTGCAGGGATCATTTGGGGTACACTTTGCCGAGTCGCTGGAGTGCACACGCGTGGAAACTGAGTTTGTCGATTGGCTACTGGCCAACATTCCGGCTGATGCGCGTCTGGAGGTGCCTCCGGGGGACGATGCCGCGGTGCTGCGTCCGCCCGCCATGCGACGCACCGTTGTCACAGTCGACATGCTCACTGAGGGAGTCGATTTTATTCTTGACTCCAACTGCAGTCCTCACGCCGTTGGCCGCAAGGCTCTTGCCGTGAGCCTGAGCGATTTGGCAGCCATGGCCGCGCGTCCGGAAGCGGCCCTTGTGGCCGTGGCCCTGCCCCGTAAGGGCGGCGACGCAATCGGCCGCGGACTATTCCAAGGTTTTATGGAGCTAGCCACTGAGCACGGCGTGACGCTGGCTGGTGGCGACACCAACACGTGGGATGGACCGCTGGTGGTGAGCGTGACGGTCATCGGTAGCGTGCTCCCTGGCCGCGCGTGGCGTCGAGACGGTGCCCAGCCGGGCGATCACCTACTCGTCACGGGACCACTCGGCGGCAGTCTCCTGGGCCGGCATCTGGCCGTATCGCCACGCTGCCGCGAGGCGGTCAGCATTGCTGAGAAATTCTCGGTGCACGCGGCAATCGATCTCAGCGACGGACTCTCACTCGATATGGCCCGCATGATGCGGGCCAGTGGCACACGGGGGGTGTTGCATCTGGCTGACATCCCTATTCATGCCGATGCCATACGCATGAGCCGTTCAGCCAGCGATACGCAGAGCCCACTGGAGCATGCACTGACCGACGGCGAAGACTTTGAACTTCTGTTGGCGCTGCCACCCTCCGAGGCACAGAATCTTCTGGCGGCAACCCAGAACGGCTGTGTCGATCTACAGATCACGATGATCGGCACGGTGGAAACTGGATCCGGCCTGACTGCCATCCATGCCGACGGGGCATGCCATCCGCTCGAACCGAAGGGATTCCTTCATGCTTTTGAGTCCTGATCATCTACGTGTGGTTCTTCCAGATGAGGCAGCGATCCTGCCGCTGGCCGCAGTGCTTGCCCTGTCGCTCCCGAGGTGCGCGTTTGTCGCACTCATGGGCGATCTTGGGGCCGGCAAGACAACATTAGTCAAAGCCGTTGCTGCTGCTGCGGGTATCGACCCGAGTGAAGTCGTGAGTCCCACATTTGGATTGATCCACATCCACCAGCGACCTCCCCACGCGACCAACGATCCTGGCCAGCGACTGGTGCACGCGGATCTCTACCGTCTCAATGGCGTTACCGATCTGGATGAAATCGGCTGGGAGGATGCGATCTCCCCGTCGGGCTGGGTCTTTGTGGAATGGGCTCAACGGATCGCCAGCCATTTGCCAGCAGAACGGCTCGACATTGTCTTTGATATCGATTCGGAAACTGGCCGCACGCTCTCCTTCACGAGTTACTCCTGCGACTACCGAGTACTAATGCAGCGACTCAGAGAGCACCGAAGCAAACACTCAATCGCCCAATGACGAAAAGACCAACGCGGAAATTTCTCACGCGGCCGTGATCGGCTCTACCCGTGTGAAAAACGGTCCTCGCCTGCATTGCCTCCGGGAGAGGAAACCGAGAGTTGGGCTAATTCTGCGGCAATCGGCCCTGTGATCACAGCTTCCATCGCAACCAGCGCGCGCGCCGCCGGCACGCCGTCCAACAGGCGATGATCGGCCAATAGCGTCACGTTCATTCGGCCTCCGTCATCCAGCGGAGCAAAGCTCAGGCTGGTGGTTAAAAATGTCGGGTGCATGCGATTGGCACAGCCCTCTCCCGCGAGTGTCGAGAGGCTGAATGTGCCCACCCGCAACGGCCGCTTAGCCGATGTGGAGTGAATATTCCACCGCAGGATCAAACGCCGCAGCCAGCGAGGCAGTACCGACAACTCCAACTGACGGGCAAACACATCCGCAAGAGGCGCCGTCGCATAGTGCGTAATCGTAGCCTGCAAAGCCACGAGTGGGATCGCATCCGGCTCCCGAATCCGCGCCCAGCAAATGGCCTCTGGATCCAACTCCTCGCTCGAATGCGACTTCGAAAACGACCCGAGCATCGCAGCACCATCGCGGTGCCGACTGATCGCCATCGACACGACGCTCACGGGACTCGTCGCCCAGCATGGCCGTCGCCACGGCCTCAAAAGCGACCGCGGCACATACCAACTGCGAAGTGCAGGTCGCTCACGGGCAACCATCGCAAAGGCCTTGGCAAAGATGGCTGACCAGCCGACTCGATAGGGCGCGGCCCGGCGCAACCGGTCGACCTCGTCCAGAGCCATCAATCGGTCTACGGGAAAAATAGGCACGTGACGCGAGAGCCACACGATGTCGCACACCAACAACCGCTGTGCATCCAGCGGCCGAGTCATAATGCCGTGATGATCCTCGTTCATGGATACCCGCTTCCACTGAAAGTGCGTTACACGCCATCCCTCACAAATCCGAGTCTAACAAAGAAGAAATACCTGCTCAGACCACATCCGGGCAAGTCGGCTCTCGGCAGAAAGATGGCTCGCGGCACTCCCGTGGAGGCTATCGCCGCTATTCGCCTTGCGGGACATGCCCGATTATCAAATCATAATGGCTATTGCCAACCCAATTCACCCGAGTGCGCTTCTTTTTATGCGAACACACCCAACCTCAACGCTCCTCTGCGTCGTCGACATTCAGGAGCGGCTTTTGGGAGTGATGCCCGCAGGGGCTAGCATCGTCAACGGCGCTCACAGGCTGGCTGCCGGGGCAAGGCTTCTGGGAGTGCGCAGCGTGCTCTTTGAACAGTACCCCAAAGGGCTCGGCCCCACGCCCGCAAAGCTTGCCTCGTTGCTCCCGCCACCGCTCATAAAAATGTCGTTGAGTGGCTGTGGCTGTGAAGCCTTTTGCTCGACGATCGACGCCACGATTGTTTCAGGCGTTGATCCAGCTGTATCCCACACACCATCCAGTAGCGCGATCACAACGGCTGTGCTCTGCGGACTCGAAACACACGTTTGTATTACACAGACAGCACTCGATCTCCTAGCGCGAGGGCTGATTGTGTTTATCGCCGTTGATTCGGTTGGCTCTCGGCATACGCTCGACCATGATGTTGGATTGCGAAGGCTGGAGGCCGCCGGCGCAATTCTCACTACGAGCGAGGCGGTCCTCTTTGAATGGTGTGGCTCGGCAGAGCATCCGCAGTTTCAAGCCGTACGCAATCTCGTGCTGGAGCGAGTGGCTCCATGAGTGTGCAGGCGACACAGCCGATTATGTGCTCGGCTGCCTTCCTTCGGAAGTCGTGAGATCGACGCGTTGGCCAGAAGAGTCTCCTTCGAGTGCCTTAAGCCTCACCACTTTTTCTGCCACGGATGGTTCTCCGGCGGCCTCGCGGCCTGGGGCCCCGCCAAAGAGGATCGTGCGCCCTTCGGGGCCAACCAGTTCCCACATCCGCATCCCTTGCATCACAATTGGCCGACACTCCACAATCCCAAGCGTCCGCCACTCCGGTCCGATTACCACCGCCACCGAGGCCCCTTCCTCTACCACGCGATCGCCCCAACGGGATCCCTCCGGCCCCTGTGGACTCGAATCCACTCCCGTAATGCGAGGATATTCGGCCGCGGACTCGGGAGCGAAATCTGCACTTGGCAGCACGAATCCATCTGCATCAACAGCGAGCAAGCCGCCCCGTACGCTCACCATCGCCACAGGCTCGCGGCACAGGATCTCGACAATTGCGCGAGCCGGGTGCTTGATCTCTACCCGCACCACCTGCTTGACCCACGGATGCATGTCGAAGGCGCGTGCCAGCCGCGTGGCAAGCTCCGAATCGGCCAAAGGCAAGCCGCCATCAAGGCTGGCACTGCGCATCGCCTCGGCCTTGAGATCGCCCCGCACCCAGGGCGCACCGCCCAAGAGTTCGACCATCTCTGGCCGCAGTTGGTAGCCATCACCCCAGCGAACAAACTCCCCCACGCGGTTCCACACCAATGCTCCGGCTGCAATGGCCAGAAGCACAACAGCCACAGAACCAACCCCGGCCCTTCGAGTCAGCAGAAATCCGGCAAGCGATCCATCGGTGCCTCGTGCGAGAGGCTGAAACTGAGTCGGTTTGGGTCGTACCGGAGCGTTCATCTTGTTGCGCACTCACCACATCTCAATCTGCGGCGTCAACTCAACCCCCAACCGTTCGCGAACCTTTGCACGAACCAATTCGACGAGCGACCGTACGTCATCGCTGGAGCAGCCAGGCGATGCCACCAGATAGTTGGCATGTGCAGCATAGACAGTCGCACCGCCGACCCGAAAATCTCGGGCCCCCGACTGCAACACAAGCGACTCGGCGCTTGTGCCGTGTGGATCTTTGAACATCATCGCCACCGAGCGGGTGCCCGAAGGCTGCTCCGACCGCTCGACGATCCACTGCTTCTGCATCCGCTTCGTGAGCTGATCCGGGTTCTCTTCGTCGAGCTCCAAGCGGCATCCGATCACAATGCCGTCGTCTAAGTTGCTCCATCGCGAGCCAAACGACAAGCTCGTCCCCTGACGCACCTCGACTGCGCCTGAGTGCAGCATCACGCTCACCTCCCGCACGCGCTGGCCAATGTCGCCGCCGCGGCCATCGGCATTTCCGATCAGCGCTCCGCCGACCGTGCCAGGCACACCAACAAGCGTTTCAAGTCCTGAGAGCCCAGCCTGCACCGCAGCAGAGACCACATGTACCAGTTTGGCGCCCGCTCCCACTGCAAGGCCCCCACGTTGCACATCGATGTTGCAAAACGCGGGTGCGGAGAGCCGCACCACCATGCCAGCAAAACCCACCGCTGGAATGAGGATGTTCGATCCTCCCCCAATCACTCGCAGAGACACGCTACGGTCGCTGCACCGCTTCACCAGACGCGTAAGCGCCTCGACGTCGATGGGCTCACAGAAAAAGCGGGCATCCCCTCCGATCCCTAGCCACGTGTGATGAGAAAGCGGCTCGCGACAGGCAACTGCCAGCCCGAGATCGTCAAATGGGGTAAGAGACGCTTGCGTTGAACCGTGAGCCGTATCAGCCGCTGTCTGTTTCATAAATACTTTTTCCACCAGAGGGCTTCGTGTAACGGCATTGCCATCCGGCCTGGATTTTCACGTATCCGCAGCCGGGCGTACAGATTGTGACTCCTACGCCTTATTACCGTCTACGCTCGCTCGTATTTTGTCGCCGAGGGCTTCATGCCGCCCGCTGTTGACGGTGATCCGACATGGGGGGGTTTACCAATTGAAGCCACCCCTCCACAACCGTTGGCAGCGAAAAAGAAGGCTCGCCACTGCCGTCTGGACCGCCTTGATTGCCAGGCATATCGCCCAGCACGAGCACACAATCGTGCTGGCCCAGCGAAGCAAGCACTCGATCGATCTGGGCATAGGCCGCCACCTCATGGTTTTCCGCCTGCGAGTCCAGCCAGCCCGCAGGCACCACAATCGTTTTGTCACACCACCGTCCGGCCCGCGACTCAAAGCGGGCGGCGCCGCCAAGAGTGGCGGCCATTCCGGCCTCAGCTAAAAGCACCAGACGCCCGGGTGTGAGCCTGCGCAAACTCGAAAGCGTTGTCGCCAGAGCATGCCCACTGGTCGGATGGTCGACGAACACTGCCAGATCGTGTCCTCGATCAATCCGCTCAACTCGGCCAGGCACGCTCCCTGCCGCTTCGATCCCCCGAGCGATTCGCTCCAGCGGCACACCGTAGCGCACGCCCACTGCGGTAGCGAGCAAGCAGTTGCGCACAAAAGATGCCACAGGCGTTGCAACCGCCAGAGGAGCGATATGGCCACCGGCGCGGAGTAAAATTGTCTGCCCGTAGAGGCTCCGCTCAACGGGCGATGCCGATATATCTGCAGCTACCGACAAGCCTACGGTGATCACAGCACCGCCCTGCTGCAGAGCAGACGTACGGCGTGCTGCGATCGTGCGCACGCGAGCGTCATCGACGTTGGCGATCAGACATCCAGTGTCAGAAAGGCACTTGATGATTCGTGCTTTCATCATCTGGTAGGCCGCTGCGGTACTGTGAGTATCAAGGTGGGCCGTTGCCACATTCGTAACGACCACTGTGTCGCACTCAATGCCCGCCAGTGCGTGGATGGCAAGCATTCGGCTGGACACTTCCACAACCGCATGAGTGCATCCGCTGGATGCTAATCGCCCTAACCAAGTCGCAAGCACGTGAGGTTGTTCCAGATCGGCAGCCACTGGTTCCGTGCTCTGGGCATCGAGGCAACCCAAGTCCGAAAGCACACCCACTGACAATCCAGCCTCCGACAAGACCGATGCGGTGAGCCACGCCGTCGTGGTCTTGCCACTGGTGCCGGTAATGGCAATCACTCGGAGACCGGCGGCAGGATCGCCGGCAAGGGCGTGCGACAATCGAGCCTGCGCCCAAGCGCTGTCTGGCACCAAACACAGAGGGGTGCCAGAAGTCGGAACGATTCGTTCCGCCACGATACCGGCAACGCCGCGTGCAATCGCTTGCGATACAAGTTCGTGGCCGTCCCCGGCTGCGGTCAGCCTTGCAATAAAAACATCTCCAGGCCCGCATTGCCCCGGATCATCGTGGCACCCAGATGCAGCAATATCGTCGCAGGCGATAAATCGCGCTTGTGGGAAAAGGTGGGAGAGCTGGACGTTGCAAAACGCATTGGTACGCATGATGGCCTCCTGCCACAAAAACCCGCATCTGCAACAGCTGTGTTGAAAGACGAGCCTTCGATCAATCGGTGCAGCATTCATCCTTGAACGCCGCTCAGGCGAAATTGTGCGCCGACACGAGACTTGGTCAACCCCGCATTTCTGTTTTGTGTCTGGCTCAAGCCATCGGATCGATCGATGCCCATACGCCCTCCCCGCAAACCCCCCGCCTTGCCCTAGCCGACAGTTGAATGCGAACCAGTTGGGCCGCACGAGTAGCCGGATCGCAATCCGCAATACTGAGATGAGAATGATCCGACTGCGTGCGTGACCTCGCCAGTGTGTATGCTGCGACGAGCCGTCGGCGGCCGATGGCTGGACTCAGACCCCGGAGGGTGAGGTTTACACGACATGCCCATCAGCCCCAACGTGGTTCAACCACCGGATTTTTCTTTGGTCAGTCGGAGCGTTCTGGTTGGTAGCACCGTACAGCCAGCCTGCTCACTCTGGATGGGCGACGACGGCTGTGGGCTTGAACTTGATCTGGTCCGGACGTGGCTTGCTGAGCGAACGCATCTGTTTGTGGCCGCGAGCCCACAGGAGGCTATTCAGGCGTTCTCACAGTCGCTTCTGCCAGATTCCTGTGCGGCTGTGTCTGGGGTCCGCCTGAATGATCCGTATCCTTCCAGATCTCCTGCCATCGCAATTTTTGCGACCAATCGACCCGGTCGCTGGACGCAGCGGGATGCGATTGTGCTGTCGCTTCACTGGCCGCTTGTGCCGATGGTTTCGGTGGTATCCAGCTTGGGAGACGGGCGACGCCGCAGCGGGCCGACGCTGTCGGGCATTGAAGAGGTGCTCTGGCACGAAATGCCTGGCCGGCTGGAACGCTGGCTGACCCAAGCTGCGAGTGGCCACGCAGGGCCGCGGGGATTGCCTGCCACGGCCAGACGCGAGGAACGTTTGCTCGAGGCCACCAGCGGCATCCATTTTGAGGCCCTTCGGCCCACGGACCCGCATCGTTCCAGCAGCATGGCTGTTTCCGTGGCAGCCTTCCACGCGATGGATCTCGAGGGCTTGGTGGATCTGCTGAAACTCTCCGGCCGGCAGATTCTACGGCAGTCGCTTGGCCGCCCGCCGCTCGACGAGCCAGCAGATCTTCTGGTGTGGAATGTTGGCTGCGTGGATCATGATTCGCTGGCATGGCTGGGCATGCTGTCGGCAAACCGCCCATCGTTGAGGATTGTGCTCTTGGAGTCGTTTCCGCGGGGCGATTCAACGGCCTCCGCCCTGCGTGCCGGGGCCTCTGCCGTACTGGGAGTACCCATTTCGCTTGAGTCCCTGACCGGCACGCTCCAGCGACTGGCAATTGCTTGAATACTTCCCAGTGGATCTGAGGCGTCAGACAACGCAGAGCATGGTTACTAGCGAGGGAACCGGCGGAATCTCGACCAGCATTCGAATTTTTCGATCACTCTGGGCTGTGACCTACCACAGAAGCCGTGGCGAGAAAAAACCGCCGCGAGGAGACCTCTTCCCTTCCGGAGCCACAGCGGGAATGGCCTTGGCCCTGGTGTGCGAGGCCGCTACCATCCCTCGCCATCCCTCGAATCTTCGTCCACCGAAAGACTGTGGAAAAGCCGACTGGAAATGTTTGCTTCCCGGGCTCACCGATGCTCTCTCGTCATAGCGTACGCATGCTCGTTCGCACAGGCTTGCCACTGGTAGCCCTGCTGCTGGGTGCATGCACACTGGTGGGTTGCGCCCACAGTCTCACCACAGTGCACTGGCCCCGATCAACGCTGGATCGCAGTGGCCTCCCCACCGGCATGCCTTGGAACGACACCAGCGACCTGCCCAACCGTACGGAAATTCTTGCCGGACAGTTGGTGATTCACGCGGACTTTCCGCTCGCTGGCCAGCATCGTCTCGTGCGCGATCTTGAGACACTGCGTTTGGATGTCAGCCAAAAACTGGGGCTGCCTATTTCCGATGAACTGGTTCATCTCTACGTCTTCGAACGCCCCGACAGCTACGACGCCTTCGCCGCAAAGCACTTCCCACACTTTCCTGTCCGACGCGCCTTTTTCGTTGAGACAGACACCACGCTATCTGTGTTTGCACCGTGGCAGGATCGCATCGCCGAAGACTTGCGGCACGAAACAACGCACGGTTACGTGCATGCGGTTGTGCCCACGGTTCCCCTGTGGCTCGACGAGGGAATTGCAGAGTTTTTTGAGTTGCCTCGGGGTGAACAGGGACTCCATCGCGACCACATATCGCATCTCTCCGGCCGCATGCTGGAGGGCACATGCCGCATCGATCTGCCTCGGCTGGAGTCGCTCGAATCGGCGGGTGAACTCTCACAAGACCACTACGCCGAGTCGTGGGCGTGGGTGCACTGGATGCTCGAGACCACTGCCCCGCGTCGCACGCTGCTGCAAAATTACCTCGCCGATCTGCGACGGGATGGAAAAACAGCCCCGCTATCGGCCCGCCTGACGCAACTGGAAGGCTCGCCTTCTGCATGCACCGCATCGGTGCGTGCCCACATCGAAGCGGTGGCCGCGCTACCGCAAAAGTAGCGAAGCGAATCTTACCCCTGTTCGCCACCCCGGCGGGATGCATCCACGCTTTTTTCAAAGAGCGTGCCGTGTTCGGCGGTCTCAAAGCCGAGTTTTCCAAAGAGCTTCAAAGCGGCTGTATTGCCCTGCGAGGTGTGCGTTTCCACAAGCGTCACGCCTTCCTGCTCCAAATCGTGCATGGCCTCAGCCACGATGTAATGGGCAAAGCCCTCTCTTCGTCGGCCTCCTTGGATGTCGATGTGCATCAGCCCGGCAGCCACCACACCCCAGGCTCCGGCGAGTGGCTGCATGTCCCAGAAAGATGCGAGGCCGAGTAATTCATCGGTGTGATTGTGCAGTTCGTAGCGGCGCAGGGCGATGCCTGTGGTCGTGGCAGCCTCCCACCACGTGCGGCGAGTTGGTTCATCGATCACACGCAGCACCGTGTTTCGCCTGATCGCAAGCTGCAGCCGATTGACGGGCGGACGAAATCCAGCCAACCGCCGCCGCAGCACAGCAATGCGGTCGGCTTCGCGGTAACCGCCCCTGCGAAACACATCCTGCATCGCCATCGAGGAATCCAGAATGCCCGGTAAATCTGAGCCACCATAGAGGCCCAGATAAAAGCTCCTCATATCGGCCGATCCGCCCCCGAGCAGGACCTCTGCGCCACGCCGTCGGAGGTACTCCTCACAGCGGCTCAGGAGGGCGTTGCCGATCTGGGCTTCGTCTTCGTGGGGCACAACGGCCACAAGCAGCGTTGTGCCTACGCGTGTGTCGATCGCCGAGTGGTCCTTGCTGGGTCCAAAGGCCGCATGGGCAAATCCCACCGGTCGCTCGCCGTCCATGGCCACCACCAATCCCTCGCGGTCGAAATAGGGCTTTGAAAAAACGCCGCTTTCAAGCAGAGCAAATGTCATCGGCTGCATCGCTGCTGGCCCCAGATCAGCCGAACGCCACACGTCGGCCAGACGGGGAGGATCATCGTTGCGAAAGCAGCGAATCTCAATCACGCGATCGGCCCCCGCTGCTCACAAACATCACTGGGCGGCAGAGTGGCCACTGTGGGCCACCGCACGAAGAGTTCGCCATCCCGCTGGCACACCTCGTACACCTGCTGGTGCACCGTCGGCGAAAGGCGATGACGGCCACTGA
>QWQH01000155.1 GCA_003670915.1 Planctomycetota bacterium
GCGGCGTGAAACGCTCGCGGCGATCTCGCAGCCTGTGATTGTGTTGGCGCACAACCTCACGCCGAGCGAGACGGCAAATCTGGACCGCCGATTCGTGCAGGGGTTTGCCACGGAATTAGGCGGCCCTGGCAGCCATACGGCGATTGTGGCCGAAGGTCTGGAGATTCCTGCAGTGGTTGGGCTGGGCCCGTTTCTAGCCGACGTATCGGGCGGCGAGCCTGTGATCCTCGACGGCAACCAAGGGCTTGTGATTCTGCAACCCGACGAGGAGACCATCGCCCACTACCGACTGGAAGTGGAGGCAGCCCGCACGGTGGCCGTGAAGCTCGATCGTCTTCGCGACTTGCCAGCGGAAACGCTCGATGGGGTGCGAGTTCAACTCACCGGCAATATTGAATTTCCCAGCGAAGTCGAGCAGTGTTTGAGCCGCGGCTGCGATGGCATCGGCCTGTACCGTACGGAATTTCTCTACTTAACCAGCCGCCGGGAGCCGACTGAGGAAGATCATTTCGCCGCCTACGTCGAGGTGGTGCAGGCGATGCTAGGCAAGCCCATCGTGATCCGTACGCTCGACTTGGGCGCCGACAAGATGCGAACTGAAACCACTTCGGAAGAAGAACGCAACCCCTGTTTGGGGCTCCGAAGCATCCGGCTTTCGCTGCGGCAGTTGCCGATGTTTCGAACTCAGTTGCGGGCCATTTTGCGGGCCAGTGCGTTGGGCGATGTGCGAGTGCTCTTTCCGCTGGTCTCCACGATCGTGGAGCTTCGGCAGGCCCGCATGGTGCTGGCGGACGTCATGGAGGATTTGGCGGAGCACGGCATTGCGTTTAATCGCAAGATGCCTGTTGGCATGATGGTGGAAACTCCTGCCGCAGTGGTGCTGCTCGATAAGTTCATCAAGGAGGTTGATTTTGTTTCGGTCGGCACCAACGACTTGATCCAGTACACGCTGGCGGTCGATCGGGGCAATAAAGAGGTTGCCGACCTCTACAACGCGTGCGATCCAGCGGTGCTTCGGCTCCTGCGTCGCTCGCTGGATGTGGCTCGAGAGGCCGGTGTACCGGCGAATGTATGCGGTCAAATGAGCGGCAGCGTGATGTACACGCAGCTGCTTCTGGGGCTCGGTTTGCGGCAGCTCAGTGTGCCAGCCAGCGCAATCCCGGAAGTCAAGCAGGTGTGCCGAAGTGTTTCGGTCGCCGAATGTCGCGGAATCGCCGAGCGCGCGCTCGAAATGGATGGCGCGGGTGAGGTGAAGGCTTTTTTACGCGAACAATTGCGTCGCTTGCTCTCTTCCCAGACGGTCGCTTAACGCGATGCAGCCGGAAGGGCCATGAGAGCATCATAAGGAAAGATGATTCATGAAACAGGAAATGCTGATCAACGTGTCGCAGCCGGAAGAGTGCCGGATTGCCATCATGGAAAACGGTGTGCTGGAGGAACTCTACGTGGAGCGCACCAGTCAGGACAATTATGTGGGGAATATCTACAAGGGGCGGATCGTCAATATCGAGCCGAGCATTCAGGCGGCGTTTGTGGATTTTGGCGTGGGCCGCAACGGTTTTCTCCACATCAGCGATGTGGAGCCGCAGTATTACAGGCAGGGCGGGCTGGATCCCGACAAGGCATTCGATGTGGCAGAGCCCTCGGGCCGGGGCTTAGAATCCGCCGAAGAGGATGCCGATGCCCGCCAGCGAACAGCTACGAGCCGCCGGCCTCGTCTCGGCGATCGCCCTCGCGTGAAACCACCGATTCAAGACGTCCTTCGGCGTGGTGATGAGGTGCTTGTGCAGGTGATCAAGGAGGGGTTTGGCACAAAAGGCCCGACGCTCTCCACGTATATCTCCATCCCAGGTCGCTATCTTGTGCTGATGCCGCCGTTGGGCCGAGTGGGCATCTCAAAGAAGATCGACGACGAGCACGATCGCCGCATGCTCCGCGACATCATGCTCGATCTCCAGCCGCCCAAGGGCGTTGGGTTTGTTGTGCGCACTGCCGGCACGGAGCGCACCAAGTCCGAGATGGCAAGGGATATGACCTATCTGCTGCGTCTCTGGAAGTCGATCGTGCGACGGATGCGGAAGTATTCCGCACCGATCGACATCTATCAGGAGAGCGACATGATCATCCGCACCATCCGCGATATGTTCACGGAAGATGTGGGTCGAATTCTGATCGACGAGCCGGCGGCCTACGAGCGGGCTCGCGAATTTCTCGAACTGGTGATGCCGAAGTATGTCAGCCGGCTACAGCTCTACGATGGCAAGGAGCCACTCTTCCATCGTTACGGCTTGGAAGAGGAGATCAGTCGCATCCATCAGCGGAAGGTGCCGCTCAAGGGTGGCGGGTCGATCGTGATCGACCAGACAGAAGCGTTGGTGGCAATTGACGTCAACTCCGGCAGTTTCCGTACCGATAAATCGGCGGAAGAAAATGCCTACCAGATGAACATCATTGCTGCGAAAGAGATTGCCCGCCAGTTGCGACTACGGGATCTCGGTGGCGTGATCGTCAACGACTTTATCGATATGCGGCGGGATCGCTACCGCCGCGGGGTCGAGAAGGCGCTCTACGATGCGATGAAGCGAGACCGCGCCCGCACGAAGATCCTGCGAACGAGCCCGTTTGGTTTAATTGAAATGACGCGGCAGCGCATTCGGCCGTCGCTGCGAAAGAGCATCTTTCGCGATTGTCCAACCTGCACCGGCACCGGAATGGTGAAGACGGCCGAGAGCATGGCGATCGAGGTGATGCGAACGCTCCAGCTTTCTGCCACCCGCGACGACATCGCACGGCTCAACGTGACGGTGCACGACGAAGTGGCGGCATGGATCAACAATCGCAAGCGGCGTGAAATTGCCCAGTTTGAAGACACGGTGCACATGCAGCTGCACGTCGTTGGAAAAGAGAGCGTGTCGCCCGAGCACATGATGTTTGAGGCGTGGGATTCCAACAGCCGTCCGGTGCGATTTCCCTGAAATGACTGAGGCAGCAACACTCCAAGAAATCCGTTCGTTCAGGCAGTGGCAAAGGCCCCGGGAGAGTCGTCTCTCGGGGCCTTTTCTGCCCCCCTCGACCCGCCGCCCTCAGCCCGCTACGCTAGTCTCCTCACTCGGCACTGCTGACTACCAGATATGCCGTTGTTTTTGCTGACCATTTTTTTCCAGAACCCTCCCGAACCATTTGATCGGACCCCTACTCATGGCCAAGGCATCGGCATCCAAAGACGCTTCTTCGAGCGACGCCACAACGAACCCAGCAGCAAAGAACCCGGCCGCAACAATGGCTGGTTCGGGGCATCATTACGCGATTGTTGTAGACGGCGGTCGCCAGTACAAAGTGAGCGAGGGGCAGGAACTTGAGATCGATTTTCGCCATGTGCCGCCTGGAACAGAGATTGTGTTTGAAGAGGTCTTGGCTGTCAGCAAGGCCGGCGAGATCACGCTCGGCAAGCCACTCGTGAAGGGCGTCACGGTCACGGCCAAAGTGCTCGGATTAGTGCAGGGCGACAAACTTTTCGTACAGAAATTCCGTCGTCGCAAGAACTACCGCCGCCGAACGGGCCATCGTTCAATCGGCACAAAGATTCGGATTGCAGGAATTGCCTAGCCTGCGATACCGCCTAGCCTGCGATACCCCCTTGGCTGGCGATTCCCGCCAGCGGACCACCCGAGGCACACATCGCATCCACGCGTTCTGAGGTGGCAGGGTCTTCCTTGACTGGCGGTGAGTGATGCGGCTTGAGTCGGGCGTCTATCACAAGGGGCCCACGGCAGCCCCAGTGTTTTTGGTGAACCCATGCCCCGACTCCATGCACATCGGCGGCTGGATTGGATCGCGTGAACGTGATCCAGAGAAAATGATTCAGCGACGCAGCAGCACTCTGGCTGTCGTCCACCACGACAATCAGCGGCCATGAGTGGAGTGGGTGGTCTGTGTCAATCGCTGCGCAGAAGTGCTCAACATCGGCCGACCATGGCGCGGATGCCGCCGACTGCCAAATTGCGATGTCGTTGGCGGCAGCCAACTCGGGCTGCGGTTCGATGCGAGGCCCGGTCACGGCCATGATGCCGGGGAGGCAGACTCTCGGCGCGGAAAAACCATTCGGCAGCGACCAGCCCGCAGAGATCGCACGAGGCAGTTCGCGGACGGCTGGTCCTCGCGCGGCCACCACCATCTTCGAGCCCGTGTTGAAGCCGCTGCCGGAGTAGTCCAGCGTGTCGATCGTTGTTTCGGTGTGGAAGTGGCAGTCGCGACGCCAGTCGACTCGCTCCAGGAGATGTCTCAAAAATCTTGGTACGTCGTGAGCGTCGAGGTCAGGGGCGTCTCCGTGAGAGACCAGAAAGAGATATTTTGCCAGCGAGAGTTGTCCTTGGCCGAGGATCGCAGCGGCCTGTGTGAGCAGTTCGGCAGGACGGCTGGTCGCTTTCCAAGGCATGTAGCGTTCGCTCCCGACAGCCAAGAGCAATGGATGTACGCCGGAGGCATCCACCGCGTGGACGCTGTGCACGCCCGAAAGCACGGTTGGGATCACAGGGCCTGTGAGTTCGTGCACGAGCCAGCCGAAGAGTGTGTCTTCCTGCGGCGGTCGACCAACCACCGTCACCGGCCAGATTGCCCCCCTGCGATGCCAAACATGCTCCACGTGGAGCACGGGGAAATCGTGTTGACGCGAGTAGTAGCCCAAGTGGTCCCCAAAGGGGCCCTCGGGCTTGGTCACGTCGGGGATGATCGTTCCTTCGATGACAAAGTCGGCTTCGGCATAGATGGCGGGCCGATTGTTTCGGCGGATCATTGGAATCCTGTGGCCTGCGAGCACTCCGGCAAACATCAGTTCCGAGAGGCCCTCGGGCAGCGGCATCACCGCCGCCACCGCCATGGCTGGCGAGCCACCCACAAAAATGGATGCCTTGAGCGGTTCGCCGCGGGCCATCGCCGCTGTGTGATGCACGCCGATACCACGGTGCAATTGATAGTGCAGGCCCACCTCGCAGCCCTGCTTGTACGCGTTGCCCGCCAGTTGCACTCGGTACATCCCGAGGTTGGATCGCTTCGTTCCTGGATGGTTTGGGTCTTCGGTGTAGACCGCAGGGAGCGTGATAAACGGGCCGCCATCACCGGGCCAACTCGTGACCTGCGGCAGGTGGCTCAGAGGAATCTCATGGGCCAGCACGGCTCCCGTCGACACGCGTCTTGGAAGCATCGAGACGGCATCCAGCGGCGACCGCCAGTAACGAAGCGGCCGCCTCATCGCTGCGGTGGGATCAATTTTAAGTTCGACCAATCGCCGCACGCGGTCAAGCGAATCGGAAAAAATCCTTTCGATCCGCCGCTTGGTACCGTAGAGATTTACAAGGACTGGAAAGGCCGTGCCCTTGGGGCGGGTGAAGAGCACCGCCGGGCCACCGGATCGAAACAGCCGCCGCTGGATCTCGGCGATCTCCAAGTACGGATCGACCGGAGCGTCGATTGCAACGAGTTCGCCGGCGGTGCGAAGAGCATCGACACAGGCAGTCAGCGTGCGAAATCCCATAGTTTCTCCGGCACTATCGTAGCCTCCACCAACGAAAGTGTAGGATGCGACTACGAACAAAGAAACGCCACTGTTCTACAGAAAGGATTTCATGGTCCATCTCACCACCACGTACGAAGGGCAATTGCGGTGCCGCGCCGAGCACGCCCCGTCGCACACGACGCTCATCACCGACGCGCCAGTAGATAATCAAGGCAAGGGAGAGAGTTTTTCGCCGACGGATCTCGTGGGCGTGGCCCTTGGCTCCTGCATGATGACGATCATGGGGATCGCTGCTGGGCGGCATGGTATCGAATTGGTTGGGATGCAGGCGGAGACAGTGAAGGAAATGAGCAAAGACTTGCCTCGCCGAATCGCATCGCTGCGAACGCGGCTCACGATTCCGCTGCCAGCCGACCATCCCCAGCGGCCGTTGCTGGAGCAGGCGGCCCACACCTGCCCTGTGCACAAGAGCCTGTCGCCCGAGATCGATGCGGCAATTGAGTTTGTGTGGGCCGGCCCGCGTGGCTGAGAGCCTCGATAGGCTTCTAAAAAAGTAAAGTCTTCAGAGTTTCCGGAAAGATTTTCTCCAGAGAGGAACGACTGCATGGCCGATCTCTTGAGCGCCTTGCGTGCAGCGAATATCGCCAAGGCTGCTCCGTTGGCGGCCAGGATGCGGCCACATCGGCTGGCCAACTATATCGGTCAGGAGAAAGTGGTAGGGAAGGGCATGCTCCTGCGGCGGCTGATCGAGGCTGACCGGCTCGGTTCGGTAATCCTCTATGGCCCGCCTGGTGTCGGCAAGACAACGCTGGCCGAGATCATTGCACACGAGACAAAGCGGAGGTTCGTTGAGATCTCGGCGACAGCCTCGGGCGTAAAAGAACTTCGCGAAGTGCTGGAGTCAGCTCGCAATCGACTCGGCGAGGACGGTCAGAGAACGTGCCTTTTCATCGATGAGATTCATCGGTTCAACAAGGCTCAGCAAGATGTGCTCCTGCCCGATGTGGAAAGCGGTGTGATCGCATTGATCGGCGCCACCACGCACAATCCATTTTTTGCACTGACAAGCGCGCTTGTCAGCCGCAGCCGGATTTTTGAGCTGGAGAGCCTGTCTCGCGACGATATTGCTGAGGTCATTCGCCGCGCACTCTCCGATCGTGAGCACGGGTTTGGAGCAGAGCAGGTGTCGATTGCCCCTGATGCCCTAGAGTTTCTCTGTGAAACATCCGACGGCGATGCCCGTCGGGCGTTGGGTGCGCTTGAAATCGGTCTGCTTTCGAACTCCGAGCGGCCGCTGTTGTACACGCTGGCCTTGGCCCGCGAGAGCGTGCAACGCAAGGCCATCGCATACGATTCCGGCGACACGCATTACGATTGTGCAAGCGCCCTGATCAAGAGCATCCGTGGCAGCGATGCCGATGCGGGGCTCTATTGGTTGGCCAGGATGCTGGAAGGGGGTGAAGATGTTCGTTTTCTCACGCGAAGGCTCGTGATTGTGGCCAGCGAAGACATCGGCAACGCCGAGCCACGGGCGCTCATGATCGCAGTGGCAGCGATGCAGGCGACGGAGTTTGTGGGCTTGCCGGAGTGTCAGTTCGCGCTCTCGCAGGCAGTGATCTATCTGGCGCTCGCCCCTAAGAGCAACGCCTGCACGGTGGCCATCGAAACGGCCCGCCGGGATGTTCAAGAAAAAGCCGTCATCCCAGTCCCGAGGCATCTGCAAGACAAGCACTACGCCGGTGCCGAGCGACTCGGCCACGGCCAGGGCTATGCCTATGCGCACGATGCTCCCGACGGCATCGCAGCGCAAGACTATCTGGGCGTTGAAAAACGATATTACGAGCCGACATCCCGCGGCTACGAGCGAGACCTCTCCGATCGAATCGCTGAGATTCGCCGTCGTCTTTCAGTCTAGTTTTTGCACGGGTTTCGGTCCGGCATAGACGGATAAAAAAATATGGTAAACTCATTCAGCCCTTGAACGATGGTGGTTGTAGCTCAGTTGGTTAGAGCACTAGATTGTGATTCTAGGGGTCGCGGGTTCGAGTCCCGTCAGCCACCCTTTTCTCTTGCTTTCGATGCGGGGCACGCATTTGGTTGCACAGCATGCCGCATGGCCGGTACGATCTAAAGAGTTCTTCGAGAGTTCTCGGGGAGCGTTTTTCGTTGGTCACGAGCCATCAGCATTGACCCAGAAGGAGCCTGTGCATGCCACAACGCCGTTCAAATCGTTCTGCTTTTCGTTGCGATGCTCGTTCTAGAAGTCGTTCTCCTGGCAGGCCAACCCCCTCGCGGCGAGAATTTTTAGCGGCATCGGCCGGCTCCGCAGTCACGATCGGTTCGGTGGTCGCCAGTGGGTATTGGATTGCTCCAGAGTCGCAGGCCGCCGACGCAACTCCCCCCGTCAGTGCCAATGAAGAAATCCGCTTTGCCTGCATCGGCATCGGTGGAAAAGGGCAAAGCGATTCGGCTGACGCAGGCCGGAGAGGCAAAGTAGTGGCTGTTGCGGACGTCGATTCCAACCAACTCAAGCGAGGCGAAAAAGCCTTCGAGGGTGCAAAACAATACTCAGACTTCCGAAAGATGCTCGATGAAATGGGCACATCGATCGATGCAGTCACGATCAGCACTCCCGATCACGTTCATATCACCGCCGCTGCGATGGCCATGCACATGGGCAAGCACTGCTTTTGCCAGAAGCCGCTCACCCGATCGATTGCCGAGGCTCGGCTGCTCGGTGAACTGGCCCGTTCAAAGAAGGTTGCCACTCAGATGGGCAACCAAGGCACAGCCGCTTCATCACTGCGGCAGACCGCGGCGGTGATCAAGTCGGGTGCCTTGGGTGTTGTCAAGGAATTGCACATTTGGACCAACAGGCCAGTGTGGCCTCAAGGAGGCGATCGGCCTGCAGAAACTCCTGTGCCAGGGAATCTGGACTGGGATGCGTGGATCGGCCCGGCGGCCATGCGGCCGTTTGGTGCGGGCTATCATCCGTTTGCGTGGCGTGGGTATTGGGATTTTGGCACCGGTGCGTTGGGCGATATGGCATGCCATACGTTCAATATGCCATTCATGGCGCTGAACCTCCGCGATCCATCCAGCGTGCAAGCGTTGACCAGCGGCCACAACAGAGAAACCTATCCCAAGTGGTCGATCATCGACTTTGAGTTTCCACAACTCGGCGGTCGGCCAGCTCTCAACGTGCACTGGTACGACGGCGGCAAGTTGCCCGACCAGTCGCTCTTTGCTGGCTTCAAAGGGGAAGTCAAAAAAGACGCAGAAGCGAAGGAAGTGGAGCATCCGTTCAAGCCGACTACCGGCGGCGTGCTCGTCATCGGGGACAAGGAAACGCTCTACGCACCCGGCGACTATTGTGAAAAGAACTTCTCGTTGAAGAGCGGGAAAGTGTTGCCGGAGTTGGAGATTGTGAAGTCGCCTGGCCATTTCGACGAGTGGATCAACGCGATTCAGGGCGGGCCGCAGGCCATGTCCAACTTTCCGGACTACGCCGGGCCACTGACCGAGACGATCTTGCTGGGGAATCTCGCAGTCTGGGCAGCCAACGCGCCCGAGACCAGTGGGAAAAAGATCCAGTGGGATCCTGTAAAATTAATCGCAACCAACGCGCCCGAAGTTGCCGCGATCATCGGGCCGACTTACCGCGATGGCTGGAAGCCCTCAGTCGAGAAATTGTGATGCATCCTATCGTGCATCCTATTGTATTGAGAGTGGCAGTCGTGCTGCGGGCTCACGGAATGGTTGCTGGCCTTGTGCTGGCTTTGGGGCTATCCGGCATTGGCGTTCTCTCACAGCGCAACGCTGCCGGAAGCGACCCGGTGGCGGCTGAATCGAAGGCTGTTGCAATCGTCGTGGCTCGAGGCGGGGCCGTTGCCTATAACCCCACAGGACACGTGTCGAAGATAGACCTAGCCGATAGGCCAGCCACCGATGCCGACCTCGGGGCCTTGGCTTCGCTTGAATCGCTTGAATCGCTTGAAATGTGGGGTGCGGAGATCACCGACCTCGGTATGGAATCGCTTTCCAAGTTGGTGAGTCTCAAGCATCTCGTGTTGGAAAACACAGACATCACCGACGCCGGAGCCCGATGGCTCGCAAAGCTGTCGCACTTGAAGGTGCTTAATCTCCGACGCTCATCCAATCTGACGGATGCGGCGCTTGAGTCTGTGGCATCGCTGACGGGGCTGGAGCAGTTGGTGTTGCTCTACAACAATTTTACCGACGCGGGCCTAGCCCACCTCAAAACCCTTTCTCAACTGCGCGTGCTCGATCTGCGGGGATGCGCTCTGGTCAGTGACGCGGGTTTGGAGCACGTTGCACATCTGCGTAGCCTCGAGCGAGTGAGGCTGCGTTGCCCGAGCGTGAGTGATGCAGGCCTGATAAAACTCGCTTCATTGCCAAAGCTGCGGGGGTTTGCAGTCGAGGATGGACAGATCACCGATGCGGCGCTCGCGGCCTTTGCAGGCAAGACCACACTCGATGAGATCAACGTGATGCGGACATTTATCGGAGATAACGGGTTGGCCCATCTGGCAGGGCTTCACAAACTCAAACGGCTCGAACTGCGAGGCACGCTTGTTGGTAACGTCGGGATGTCACACCTTTCCAAGCTCTCCAACCTGGTGCTCCTCGACTTGGCTGAAACGGGTGTCGGTGATGAGGGTCTCGCGCATCTGTCGGGCCTCCACAAACTCACCGATCTGGATCTCTGGGACACTCGCGTGGGCGACGCGTCTATGCAAACGCTCGGCGGAATGGCATCGCTTGTGAAGCTCAATCTGCAGAACACCCGCGTCACCGATGCCGGGATCGCCCAACTCGTCGGGCTCCAAACGCTCCACACGCTCAACGTTACGGGCACGAGGCTGACCGATGCTGCCCTGGTATCGCTGGCCAAACTGGCAGGCCTTCGCACGCTCTTTGCCAGTTTTACCCAGATGTCTGACGCAGCCATGGCCGTCTTTCAAAAGGCTCATCCGGCCGTCCAGGTCACCCGATAGGAGCCGCGTCTGTTCAGCGACTTTTGCATCCCAAGGGCCTCATCCGGTTGCGAGGATTGCGTGGGAGTTACCTGCCGTTTGACTCTGGCGTAGCTGAGCAGTATGACGATGACGTTTGTGGAACGATCCCCCGACCCCGTGTTTTGTGGAGAACCCGCCGATGATCTTGGGAAAACTCTGGAAGGCGCTTGCGGCGCAGATGAATAAGGTCGCCAACTTTTTTTGGACGGCCGATCCAGTTGCGCAACTGCAGTACGAATATGACAAGGCGGTCGACCAAATGAAAGAAGGTCGCGAGGGGTTGGAGCAGTATCGGGCTTTAGTTGAACGCGTCATGCGACAGGCCGATGGCGATCGGCAGCACGTGGCCTCGCTGGAAGCTCGCATTAAGGCCTATCTTCAGGCGGGTGAACGCGAAACCGCATCAAGGTTTGCCCTAGAACTGCAACGCGCAAAAAAAGATCTTGTCGAAAACGAGGCGCAGCTCAAGCTCCACGAGTCTGCCTACGGCAATAATGTGACAAAGGTAAAACACGCCACCAAGAAGCTTGCCGAGCTCAAGCAGAAGATTCAGAAGTATGATGCCGAACTCAAGCTCAGCCGCGCAGAAGCGGAGTTGGCCAAACTCGCCACCAGCTTCAACTTCGACATCACCACCGATTTTGGACAGATCGAAGATGTGATCCAGGATAAAATCGGTTTGAACCGCGCCAAGGTGCGAGTGGCGGCCGACCTCTCTGGAGATGGCCTCGAAAACATCAAGCAGGAGCAAGCTGTTGAGCAGACGATGGCCGATCAAGCACTGCGACAATTTGAGGTGGAAATGGGAATGGTGACTCCCGAAACAGCAGGCGTGAAGGCAGACGAAAAAGAGCTTGGCGGCGAGCGGATCAAGCAAGCTGCCACCTGAGCGTGAGCGTTTGTTGGTGCTCCCAGTGTCGAATTGCGGCAGTGTTTTGCAACATCTCCTGTTGAGAGGATGACCTCTGTGGCAACCGTTTCCGGTCCCCAGTCCCCTTCACGCGTCCAACAGTTGAAGGAAGTCCCTTTGGGCGCAATTGCTGTGGCCGGCCCCAGCGGATCGTCGCTGCCGGCGTGGTGTCCGGCCTGGGCCGAGCGGATTGGGGACGCCTATCTCTCTGGCACGAGTTGCCTGTTTTTGCTCCACGGCAACGTGCGGGATGTGGTGCCATTGGGGCCGCCGGATGCCTCTGCTGTTGCCAGCGTCACGGGTACGGCTCAATGGGGAACCGTGCCGGAGTTTCTATCGCGAGAACTCTTTGGCCGCTGGGATATCGTCCTGGCGTACGACATCGGTAAAGGCCTGCGGCCGTTGGCCGGCCCAGACCCAAGCCGCCTGCGGACGATGGTGCAGTGGCTGACTGAGCGACTGGGTGTCGCCGCCACATGGCCCCGCGATCCCGATGCCGCCATCACTGCACTCGACGCATTGCTCGAACGCAACCTGATTGATCCCCCCGATCAACGCAAACGCATCGCCGTGGTGCTCGACTACGCACAGTATCTAGCGCCTGCTGGCGATGCGGCGGCATCGGTTCGCGCGGGGGCTGGCAGGCTCGTGCGACTCTTGTCGTGGGCCACCAATCCGTTGCTCCGTCGCGTGAACGTGGCCATTGTGCTGCTCACCGACTCGATGGCCGAAATGCATCCACGGCTTGTTACACACCCCGCCGTCACCGCGATTGATGTGCCACTTCCCAATGCGCAAGAGCGGGAGCGATTCGCTTTGGCCACGGCCGTCGGGGCCGGCGTGCCATCTGATCAAACAGCGGCCGTCCAGCGAGTGGCGGCGATCTCGGGTGGGCTGTCACTGGAAAGCCTGCGGGCTGTCATTACCATGTCGGCTCGCGATGGGTCGTCGCCCGATGGCCCGGAGTTTGCGCTCAAGAAAAAAGAACTTATCGAGCGGTCCTGTCAGGGCCTCGTCGAATTTATTCAGCCACGGCTGACGCTCGATGCGGTGGCCGGTCACGTCGAAGCCAAGCAGCGACTTCTCGCCGATGCCAAGGCGATCAATCGGGGACAATTGGAAAGCGCCCCGATGGGCTACTTGATCTGCGGGCCCGTCGGCACGGGCAAGAGCTTCATTGCCGAGTGCTATGCCGGCAGCGTTGGCATTCCTTGTGCGATGCTGAAAAACTTTCGCAGCAAATATGTCGGAGAAACGGAAGGTAATTTGGAGCACGCCTTGGATGTGCTGCGCAGCCTTGGGCCTGTGGTGGTGGTGATCGACGAGGCTGACGCAGCGCTCGGTAACCGCCAGTCGGACGGTGATTCGGGTACATCGGCCCGCGTGTTCTCGATGATTGCAAGGCAGATGGGCGATACGCGCTACCGCGGCAAGATCGTCTGGATGCTGCTCACGAGCCGCCCCGATCTTCTACCGATCGACCTGAAGCGACAGGGCCGCGCCGAAGTGCACATCCCGCTGTTCTATCCTCACGACCAAGCCGAGATGGAGTCGATGTTTACTGCTATGGCTAGAAAGTGCCATGTGAAACTCGCCGCAGGCCTCCCTGGGCCAATCGATCAAGAGCTTGGCCTCTCTGGCGCCGATATTGAAAGCGTTGTGCTGGCAGCTCGCAGGAAGGGGCTTGATCGAACGGCCGACGCAGGAGAGCCGGCCCCCGATTCGATTTCCGAGGGTGACTTCAGAGCGTCGCTGGACGACTTCATGCCATCGGCTCAGGGCCTCGAAAAAGAACTGCAGGAGATTGCCGCTGTGCTGGAGTGCACTGAAAAGCGTTTCCTGCCGGAACGTTGGAAGGAGAAAGTCAGCCGGCCTGGAGGAAGATCACACCTCCAGGAACGTCTTGCGGCGATCCGCGAGATCATTGGTTCGTAATGTTGTCACGTTAGGCGGTTCATAGAGTCGAAGCACCCTTCAGGAGAATTGTTTTCATGGCACAAGCACAGAATTCCAAGGCATCCGTTGGCAAAACTCCATGGTTTGATGCCGCAAGCGACTCGCCGCTGCTGGCGGAATACGCCCGTAAGCTCGACTCATTTTTGGATGTCGTAGCTGACGGAAAGGTTGACAGCAAGGAACTCGAAAATCAAGAGAAGCGAGTGGTGACGCTGATGAAGGAAATCGAGCCGCTGCTCTCGCCGGAGGCGCATGAAAAAGTAACGCAACTCCTATGCGAGGTCACCGCGTACGACCTCATGAACACGTTTCACATAGCAGGGAAGTCGCGTCCGATGGCCAAATTTCGCGGATAACATTCGCGAGTGTACCGAATGTGTTGCAGCCTGCCGTGCATCCAGATGGGCTCGCATGCGGTGTCCTGTGCGCAGGACCTAAAAAGGCAACGTTAGTCGAGCCATTGTTTTTCTTCGAGCCGCTCGGGTACGTAGACCTCGGTCACGTAGCTGATGTCCTTGGAGATAAGCGACTCCACTTCCAGCTTGAAGCCGTTGGTGAGCATCGTTTCGATTTCTTTTTGCCAGGCCTTTTTTTGGGCAAACCACGGATAGGCTGCGATCTGCTTGGCACGTTTGATGTCGGTGTCGTTGAGTGCAATTTGAACGCTTTGATTCAGTTTGCAGCGGTCGTAGTCACGGGATCGGAGGCCAAGATATTTTGCCTCCGGGATCGCCATGCGGTTGGATTCATAGGCCAGATTGATCGAGCCCTGCTTGAGAACAGAATAGATGTAATAGCCCCAAGGATCGTTGTCGAGCAAACAATAGACTGGCAACTTGAGTTCGTTGTGGAGTCGGTAGAGCATGCGACGCACACCACGAGGCGGCTGCCCCCCCCCGTGCGTGAGCAGACAGGAATACTTCCTCCAGAATTTGTCTTCGTTGAATCGCCTCCAGACTGTGTCTTTCTCAACGTGCAGGATAAATTTCGCATCGCACGACTTGAATTTCACAACATCGGCCTCGACGATCGACGGAATGCTATAACCGCCTGATCCCATGCGGGAGCAGTCGATCTCATCGCCAGAATCCTCCAGCACAATCGGCCCCACCATACCGCCGCGATTGCTAGCGTAGACGTGGAGTTCTTCCCGGAGGCTCTCCAGCGTCACCTCCAGATCCTCGATAATCGGATCGCACTCCTCTTGCGTGGCGAATGTCTCTTCTCGCGTGCCATCGATCGTGTGTTTGAGAAGGTAGTAAAGACCCCGGATGCTCGTGGTTTTTTGCTGATCGATCAGCGCCTTGCAGCCGGTTGCGACCAACAGCGTCTGCATGTAACTCTTGGCTTGCGAGAGGTTAAAGAGCTGGCGACAGTTGGTCTGCGTGCCCATCTCAATGATCTTTCGCGACTTATTGAAGCGAACGTTCGAGAGGCTACGGGTTGGGATGGAGAGCTGCGGATCGCGACGCTTTTCGGCTGCAGTGACGACGCCGTCGGCCAGTTGAACAATCAGGCGATGGGTCTTGATGTCGACCGGCGGCAGCTTCGGTTTGGATGCATTGCGCGTCTGAACCGGGGACGATGTGCGGGCGCGTTTTGATGAGGAGGCCATTTGCGTAGGATATGGTGGGATTGGGAAGGCTGACAATGGTCAGTATCTTACCCTGCTCTTGGAGGCATCACTCGCGTGACAAAATACATTCTGGCCTATTTCCTGACGGCGCTGTTCATCGGCTTAGGGGTGTTTATGGTCGGCCGACCCAGCAACCGGTCTCGGCGGGACGCCTGA
>QWQH01000090.1 GCA_003670915.1 Planctomycetota bacterium
GCGCTTGTGAGCCGAGTCCAACAGGGAGAAATTCGAGAAGTCATCATGGGCACCAATCCAAACGTGGAGGGCGACACGACGTCATTGGTCGTCGCCCAGCGACTCGCCGGGCAACCCGTCGAACTCACTCGCCTCGCTCGAGGACTGACCGTGGGGGCCTCACTCGAGCAGGCAAATAGGGAAATACTCGGTGACGCACTCGCCGGTCGCCGCAAACTCTGATAGGCAACGCGCTGCCTTTGAGCCTCGCCGCACAAAAGAGGTATTCTATTCTAAGCGGATTCGAGCGATGTTGGATCACCGTTCAGAGCCGGTTTCAAGGGTGAGTTATGCGAATGTCGTTCGGCCAGGAAATGCGGATGCAGCAGAAGCAGGTGCTTGCGCCGCGCATGATCCAGTCGATGGAAATTCTGCAACTCCCCCTCATGGCACTGGAGGAGCGGATCGAGCAGGAGATTCAAAATAACGAAACGCTCGAAGTTGAAGAGGCTGAGGAGGATACGCCGTCGGGTGAGCCTGCCGCGCCTGTGAGCGATGCGCAGCAGCAGGCGGCTGATAGAACAGTCGACGAAAAACCGCTCGTTGTCGATCAAGACCACGCCAATCAGGCAGACTTTGAGCGATCCTACGATTGGTCGAACGAGTATCCCGATTCAGATGACGATCGCAGCCGTCCATCAGCAACTCGCGTCGACGAAGCCTCAGACCGCTATCTCGATGCGATGGCCAACATGCAGGAGCGGCCGGAAACGCTCTGCAACCACCTGCACGATCAGATCTCCAACTACGAGCTTACCGAACCCCAGCGGCAGGCTGCCGATAAAATTATTTACAACTTGGATGCCAATGGGTATCTGCCAATGCCGCTGGAGGAATTGCTCGATCCGGATGGACCAGCCGACCAGATTGATCAGCTCATTGTCGCGCTCAATGTCGTGCAGGGGATGGATCCTCTGGGCGTGGCCGCTCGCGACTTGAAGGAGTGCTTGCTGCTGCAGATCGATCCAACCATGCCACAGTCGCGGCAACTGCGACGGATTGTCAACGATCACCTAGAAGATCTGGGCGGCAATCGTCTTCCGTTGATCGAGAAAAAAACAGGCTATTCAATTCAGGAAATTGAATCGCTCCGAGAGCTTCTCCATGGCCTTCAGCCCAAGCCGGGCGCAATGTTCACGTCTCCATTTGTGCCAGTCGTGAAGCCAGATGTGTACGTAGAACAACAGTCAGATGGGTCGTGGAAGGTGCGCCTCGAGGATGTGAATCTCCCAAACCTGCGGATCAGCCCGCTCTATCGCGATATGCTTCTTTCCCCAGCCACCGATCCGGCCACACGCGAATATATCAAGCGTAAGATCAACTCGGCGCAGTGGCTCATTGAGGCAATCGAGCAGCGTCGCAGCACGCTCCTGAAGACAAGCCAGGCAATCGTCGATCACCAAACTCGCTTTTTGTCAGAAGGCCCGGCTGTGATCGAGCCGCTCAAGATGCAGCAAATCGCGGATCGAATTGGGATGCACGTGACAACGGTGAGCCGCGCTGTAGATGACAAATGGCTGCAGACTCCACGAGGGCTCTATGCACTGCGGCGATTTTTTGTTGGCGGTACCGTGAGTGCCGATGGCGACGAGGTGGCGTGGGACACGGTGCGAGTCAAACTCCAAGAGATTATTCAGGCCGAGCCAAAGGACGAACCCTTCAGCGACGACGGCCTCGTGGATGAGTTGGCTCGCCGAGGCATCACTCTGGCTCGGCGTACGGTGACAAAATACCGAAAGGCCATGGACATCCCCAGTTCGCGGCAGCGCCGGGATTGGAAGCTGCCCCGTACGCCCAAGGCCGAGTAGTTCCACCGCCGCTACCCTTGGATTGCCCACTTGCGGATTGTGACTGGATAGTTTTACGATCGTGCCTCGCTCGCAGATACGCTTTCGGCGAGTCCGTTATGCTCAGATCCGGCTCCGACCGCAATTCTCGCCAGAGGCTCCACTATGCGTTGCCCTTTTTGTCGGATCGATAATGACCGCGTGATTGATTCGCGCGCTGGCGACGACGGCACGTCCATCCGTCGGCGTCGGGAATGCGTTGGCTGCCGGAGGCGATTTACGACGTATGAGCGGGTGGAGCGGCAATTGCTCTCAGTCATCAAGAAGGGGGGCGACGCAGAGCCCTTCGATCGCGACAAAATCAAGCGAGGGCTGGCGAAGGCCTGCTGGAAACGGCCCATCACCGAGGAGGAAATTGAGCTGACGGTGTCGTCGTTGGAAGCGGAGCTTTACGGCAACTACGAGAGCGAGGTGCCAAGCCGTGTATTGGGTGAGCGTTTGATGGAGTTATTACGAGTTCTGGATCAA
This sequence comes from Planctomycetota bacterium, assembly GCA_003670915.1. GTDB lineage: Bacteria > Planctomycetota > Planctomycetia > Pirellulales > UBA1268 > BAIKAL-G1-2R. The sequence goes on from QWQH01000090.1 coordinate 2,355, forward strand.
GTGGCCTTTGTTCGATTTGCAAGCGTGTACAGGGAATTCAAAGATGTGCGCGACTTCGTGGACGAACTCCAGCCCATTTTGGCGGAATCGAATCGGGAGTCGGGCTAGATCGCATCGATCGGAAGAAGCCCGAAGCGTGCGCCGAAAGGAAAACGCATTGCGACATGAAGCCGGCCGGATTGTATGTGGGCTCCGGCGGTTGGATCAACGAACGTAGTCCCCGCGAGTGCCGCCGTGTTTTTCTTCGAGGCGAATGTCCTCGATTGACATGCCTCGATCGATCGACTTGCACATGTCGTACAGCGTGAGTGCCGCGGCAGAGACCGCCAGCAAGGCCTCCATTTCCACGCCGGTACGTGCCGTTGCCTTTACCGTTGCCTCGATGGTGACTGCGTCGGTCGCAGATGCATTGACCGTAACAGTGACGCTCTCCAGCGGCAGGGGATGGCACAGCGGCACGATGTCGCTGGTGCGCTTGGCTGCCATGATGCCCGCTAGCCGAGCTGTGGCGATTGCGTCGCCCTTTTCGAGCTCGTGGGTGCGAATACGACGGATAGTTTCGGGTTGGGCAAGCACCCTGGCCGACGCCCTTGCAGTTCGAAGAGAAACGGGCTTGGCTCCAATGTCAATCATCTGGAGTCCGTGCGGTTGGGGGGGCATGGTGAGGATCTCCTTCGTCAGGGAATTCGGTGGCGGATTGGCCCAACCCAGAGTGTACCCCACACAAAAACCATAGGCCGGTGCGCCTCGCAACGCACCGGCCTATGGAAAATGGAATCGCAGGCTGAGCCGTGGACTAGACCAGTTCCTTGCGGGCACCAATCAGCGTCCGGAGACGCTCGGCAAGCAGGGCGACATCGAACGGCTTCTTGAAGCTCTCGTTCACGTGCGCCCGGTCAACGGTAATCTGCGAACCGTCGTCGGGTAAAAGAGCGATGACGATCGTGTCGGCATACTCCGTGTTGCGACGCAGGTTCTGGCAGATCTGCTGGGCATCGATCCGGCCGATTGAGTAGTCCACCACAATACAATCGGGGTGGAAGCTTTCAGCCTGGATGCCCGCTTCAAAACCACTGGCGGCAATCTGAATCTTGAACGATCGCTCCAGCGGTAGGTGTTTCTTGAGATTCTCGATCATGACTTGGTCTTGGCCCACCAGCAGTACCTTAGCCATTGCCTGATCTTCGAGATCTCCCAGCGGCATCCCGTGTTCCTTGAGGAACTTGATCAGGTATTCACGTGGAATACGGCGATCTTGGGATCCTGGAATGCGGTAGCCGCGGAGGCGACCGGAATCAAACCATTTGCTCACCGTTCGCGGAGCAACTTTACAGATCTTGGCGACCTGGCCTGTCGTAAAAACCTTCATCACTTGGACTCCATTTTAATCTTTTGTGTCCGGAAAAGTTTCGGCCAGCCCGTACCCTTTCGAGCAGCGGAACACAGCCCCCCTGACGCGGATCTCTGACAAGTGGAAACGACCGCGTCGTCGTGCCCCACGATGGCCGGCTTTTAAAGCACGGAGGGGGGCGTGAAATGGCTCAATCTCAAGCAACACTCGAAGAGTTGCTCTCAACTGAGGCCTTAACTCGCAGGTGTCCCCCCCTGCTTCATCCTGTCGTGTGGGCTCAGGCTTTCACCCAGACTCACTCGCAGAATGACTGACCAAGGGTTTCATCGAATGATTGCATGGTGCGACTTGAGCCGTTCTTTCCGATCGGAACGGTGGCACCGTGTGGTCGGCCTGTCGGGAATGCGCCTGTGGGCCTGTTTGCAGGGGCAAATTGCAAGTGTGGCTAGGCATAGATCGCATTCGACTTTTGTGGAGCACCGGCAAAGGGGGCGGCAAAAGTCTCCTCGCGTGGGCCGCGGTGGCGAATGCACGTCGAGCGTTCGCCGACCAACTCCGCGACCTTATCCAGTGTGCCTGTTTTGCCGCGAGAGCTATTCGAGATGTGCTCTTGTGCCATCAGGCGTTGCCTGGCGATTTTTACAACGGCTATGAGTCGAGGTCAGGCTGCCGCAGACCGGGGCAGGGGAGCGGCGGCGGCCGTCGATTCAAATCGTACCGACACCCTTTTTGAAACTCCCGACTCCTCCATCGTCACGCCATAGAGAGTGGTAGCCGTCGCCATCGTCTTTTTTGAATGCGTGACCACAATAAACTGAGTGGACGAGAGGAAGTCACGCAGTACGCTCACAAACCTGTCTACATTAGACTCGTCGAGGGCGGCATCCACTTCATCAAGCACGCAGAACGGGCTTGGGCGTGATCGAAAAATCGCGAGGAGCAAGGCGACGCACGTCATTGTTTTCTCGCCTCCGGAGAGTAGCGAGATGCTGCGAGGCTCCTTGCCAGGAGGGCGAGCCACGATCTCGACGGTGGTTTCTAGCAAATCCATGTCGGGATCCAGCACGATGTCGGCCTGCCCACCACCAAAAAGACGCTCGAATAATTCGCGGAAATGTCCGCGAACCGTTTCGATCGTTTCGCCGAGCAGTCGACGGCTCTCGTCGTCGATTCTAGCAATGAGCTGTTCGATCGCCTCCTTGGCGTTGGTCACATCGGCGAGTTGTAATTCGAGCGTGTCGAGCCGGTGCGTGAGGGCCTCTGCCTCGGCCAGCGCCTCTAGGTTCACCGAGGTCATCGCGCCGAGCTTTCGACGTAGTTCTTCAATCTCACAGTCGAGATCATCCCGGTTTTCCGGCAGAGTTGTCTCTGGAGAAACAGCTTCGGTGGGTGGGCTCGCGGCCGGAGTGGGAGCCGTAGGCAGAGAGTCTGCCGTCGCTTCTGGGGTTGAATAGGCTTTTCTATTGGCCTCATCATTCATGTCGATATCGTACTCATCGCGGATCCTGTCAATGATGCGTGCTCGGCGATGGCGGGCTTCGCCTGCTTCGAGTTCGTGGGCGTGGATTGAATCACCCAACTTTAATGCGGCACCTCTCGCGGCATCAGCGAGGGCGGCGGCCGCTGTTTTTTCTACCAAGAGACTGCTGCGGGTGTTGCCCAGTGCATGCATTTCGGTATGGGAGCGTTCCGCTGCCACCATGGCCTCCGCAAAATCTGATTCTGCGGCGAGCAGTTCGGATTCGAGGGCATCCAGTTTGACCTCGGCGGCTGAGGTGCGGCCGTTGGCCGTCAGTAGATCGTTTTGGCGCGCATCGATTTCAGTGATGCACCGCTGCTCGGCGTCTTGGGCGCGGGCAAGCCTTTCATGGCAGGTAGCGCGATCGATTCGAAGTCGGTTGATTTGTTCGACCACCGTGCCGCGATTGCGGTCCAGAGCTGCTAGCGATGCGTGTGTCTGCGACAGTTCGCGTTTGGCGTGATCAATGGTCGTGATCTGAGTTTCGAGCGCCCGGCTAGCTGCGTCGAGAGCATCGGTGCGGTCGGAGAGATGCCGTTGCGCTTCTAGGAAGCCAGCGTCAGCCACCGCGATCGCCTCGCGGGCTGCAAGCTGCTCGCGGCCAATGCGATCCAGATCAGCCCGGGATGATGCGATCGTTTCGGCCTCTTGCATGCGCCGGCTTTGCAGTTGGCGAATGCTCTGACGCTCTGTGGCAAGTGATGCCTGCAACTCGGTGATCGTGGCACTCGCATCTTCAACGGTTCGCAGGAGATTATCGTGCCGCTGGGTGACCCCCCGAAGCTCGCTTCGCCTTGCCACCAAGCCAGTGGCACCAGAAGGAGTTCCGATTTCGAGGAGGCCACCAGTGGAGAGGCATTGCCCGGCCCTTGTGATGCAGAGAGTGCCTTGGGGGACCGCTGGGAGGAGGTGGCGTGCATCTTCGAGCTGCTCGACCACCCAGACGTGGCCGAGTAACCGGCGGGCAAGTGTGCGATGAAACGTACCGATACCCTCGGCAGGGCCGGCATCGGCGTTGCTCAGGCGAGGATTGCCGCCGAGGCCATCGTCCGGAAAGAGTAAGCGATCGAGCCGGCCAACGATTCCGACAGCGTGAGCGGCCAGAGCCGTGGGTTCGAGTGAATTGTTTGGATCCAATGCATCGGTTTCCGACAGCCCGCCTATGGACACAAATCCGGTGCGGCCTGCCGAGATCAGCACCGATTGTGCGGCCTCCGTATTCGACCACGGGCCAAACCAGCGTAAAACATCGTCCAGCGATTCAACGACCAAGTTTTGACCGAGTGTGCCAAGGGCGATGTCAACCAGCGGGGCCCATTCAATTGGGGCCACGATCAGATCGGCCACAAGTCCGATGAGACCCGGCACGGCACTTGGTTCGCCACGAGGGCCTTGAGCATGGCTGGCAGCCAACAAACGCTGCGCCGCAGGAGAGAGCCCTTCTTGTTGGGCGGTCATCTCCTCCAGCATGCCCTTGCGTTCCCTACACGCCTCCAATTTAGCCTGCCATCCAGCCAACGTATGCCAGGCAGCTTCGAGCGTCGCCGATTGTTCGCGGTGCGCGACCTCGGCCGACTCCAGTTCGTGCGACGTGTTGGCGAGGCGACGGGCGAGGGAATCGATATTGCCCTCGCGCGTGGCGAGCGATTCGAGCAGCGTGGCCAGCAACTGACGCGCAGCATCGATCTTTTCTCGCCAGAGATCAGCCGTACGGCGGGCCTCTTCGCATCGCATGCCTGCGCGATCGACTTCAGATTCTAGGGCGCGAAACTTCGCTTCGAGTAATTCAACCCGCTCGGCCTGCATATCAAGACGCTGTTGGATGTCTGCGGAATGCTGGTGGGAGCCCTCGGCGGCCTGCTCGCAGGCTAGCAACTGCCCTTCGATCTGGAGGCATTCACTGTGAAGGAATGCAGCCTGGGTTCTGGCCGCTTCGACGGCAGCCACCGCCTCTCGCTGCCGGCTTTTTGCGGTATGGGTATCGGCTTTGAGGCGACCGGTATCGGCTTCTACCTCCGCGTGCTGCAATCGGAGAAGAGAGAGCCGGGCTTCTGCTGCTGCAGCCCGCTGTTTATCCACGGAAAACAGCGACTGAATGGCATCGAGTTGTGGTGAGAGATCCTGCTCGAGTCGCAGGAGATCGGCAGTGCGACAGGTGGCTCTAGCAGTATCTGTTTCGATCGCGTGGAATTCCTGATGCAGCCTCGCGAGTGATTCATCCACGCTTGTAACGGCAGCATCGACTAACGAAAGATCTTGCCATGCCGCCGACAGACGCAGGGCGCGCAGCCGATCAGTCATCTGCCGCCAACGCCGGGCTCGCGAGGCTTGGTGTTTGACCGTCTCCAACCGGCTCGACACTTCTCCAACGATGTCGGCCAGTCGCTGGCGGTTTTGTTCGGAGCGTTCGAGCCGACGCAGTGATTCTGCGCGTCGAATTTTAAATCGTGTGATCCCAGCGGCTTCTTCAAAGACAGCGCGTCGTTCGCGGCCGCTTGCCGCAAGTAGAGCGTCTACTCTCCCTTGCTCAATCACACTGTAGGCCTGCGTGGCTGCCCCTGTACCCGAAAAGAGTTCGCGGATGTCGCGCAGTCGCGAGACGTCTCCATTGACGAGGTACTCGTTTTCGCCGCTACGGTACACCCGACGCGTGATGTGAACGTCGTCGGAGTCCACGGGCAGTTGGCGAGCCGAATTGTCAAAAATAAGCGTTGTTTCTGCAGCGTTGAGCGGCTTCCGCGTGGCTGATCCGGCGAAGATCACATCGGTCATGTCGTGGCCGCGGAGGCTGCGAACCGACTGTTCGCCAAGCACCCATTTGATGGCATCGACTACGTTGGATTTGCCAGATCCATTGGGCCCTACAACGACCGTGATGCCTTCGGGAAACTCGAACCGAGTTCGGTCGGCGAAGCTTTTGAAGCCGAACAGTTCGAGCGCTTTGAGCCTAGTCATGAAATCTAAACCTCGTCACGATGGCTCATCTGTGCGAGCGCGTTGGCGGACGTTGTCGTTATCTGCCGCTGATTCGTTGTCGGGCGGAGTGTTCGAGGGAATATCACGATCCTGAGTGGCTGCTTCTTCGTGGATGCTCGTGCGACCGTCCACCTCGCTGGGCATCGCATCGAAGGCCAGCCGACTGTCGAGGCAGCGACTGGAGCTCGCCTGCTGCACAAACTGCACGGCATCGGGATACGTGCCGCCGATCTGCACAATCGCCCGTACAACCGCATCAATTGTGGCAGATACCTCAAGCTGTTCGTCTTGCTCGCCGGCTTTAAAACAACTCACCGTTGCCTGGGATCCCTCGACCACGACGACAATATTTGCTCCAGCTTCGGCCCGTAGACCATCGGCCAGCGGATGGGCCACTCCGAACAGCACGATTTCTGGACGGTGGCTGCGAGTCATGTGCACCAGTGGCGGCCCGGCCACGTCCAGCAGATGCAGAGAGCAGGCGTCCCCGAGGCGTTCTCCACGCACGAGTGGAGCGGTGTTGTCCATTTTCCAGAGGGCATGAAAAGCGCCGTATCTGGTTTCAGCGCTCGGGCTGGCGAGTAATCCTTGCAGGGCATCGATGCCGTTGGCATCGTCGAGCATTCCCAAGGCCGCCAACGCCGCAGGCCGTGCGCTTCGGAGGTTCATAGCGGCTTCAGCCAGATGGGTGGCAGCCACGGATTCACCCAAATAGGCCAACGCTTCAGCCGCCGCAAATCGGACTTCAGCACTTTTTGAATCGAGTCCGTTTCTCAACGTTGGAATCGCCTCTTTTCCAATCGCTTCGAGCCGCAGGGCCGCTGCGGGCGATGTCACTGGATCGGCTAGCTGCCGAGTCAGTAATTCAAGCCTTGCGTGGCGTCCGCCCGGCGGTTCAATCACAGCCACGCATCGCACGACGCGGATGTAGCGAGCCAGATTGCCGCCATAGCAGGGAGGAATTTCCAGATCGATAAAGCGGTCGGTCTTGGGAGTGGCAACGCCTCGCTTTGAGCCGCGAATCACTGCGTGAAATCGCTTGTTAATACTGTCACCGATCCGCTTGGATAGGGCAACGGAACGGTGCTCGGGGGCCAGAATTAATCCAATAGAACGGGACGTCAGCGACACGCCGCCACCAGGCACTCGGGCGCGTAGCTTTGAGACAGAGTCGATCGTGCCTGCGGACACAGGATCGACCAAAAGCGGGCCTTCGGTCATGCCGAGCACGTGCCCATCACGGACGCGATTGCCTACAACGGCCATCTCTGAGAGGCGTGTTTCCATGAGCCAGCCACTCGCGAGGCTCGTCGTTTCAGTGTCGGATGGCACCTCAACGTACACATCGAATCGATCCCCTCGACGTACGCCCGGGGGGAGGTAGCCATGCACCCACACAAGAGCAGTGGCGTTGGATGCCAGCAGCTTATTCGGTTCAATAACCCCACGGGCCTGCATATCGGCCATCAGCGACTTCCGCTGCGCATTTGGCGGCGGATCGCTTCCAGTTCCCGGCAGGCCTGTTACCAGAGCTGCGCGTTCGATCCGTTGGGCATTGACGCCCCACGGAGCGGCGTAGTCGCCGACAAGTTTTGTATCAGCCTCGAGGCTCAGAAGCGCCTCGATTTCGGGGCTCTGGCTCCGGATCGCGGGCCCAGCGCAACCCACCAGCAGCGACGTTGCGGCGAGCAGGCTGTGGATGCGAGAGAAAAGTTGAAGCGATTGATTGGAGAGACGCATCGGTGGCGAGGATCCCGTGGCAGTGGGAGCACAGAAAAACGAGGCAACAATCTGACCAGATGAGGTGGGAGGATAGGAGCCTGACGTTCGAGGGTCAAGTCGGTTTGACTGCTTAAAAAATGGGCTAACAATCTCTTGGCTCACGTTCACTTCCCTGCTACTGTTCGCCCATTCCAGCGGTTTCAGCATTCCTTCGGAGTCAACGAACGTGGTGATTTCAGAACAAGAACAGCTTCATATTCACGTGCGTTGGATGATCCGCCGAGACATGAACGAAGTGTTGGGCATTGAACAGGCTGCGTTTGAGTATCCATGGTCGGATGACGACTTCACTCGCTGCCTTCGTCAGCGCAACTGCATCGGCATGGTGGGAGAAGTGGCCGACTCGGTTGTGGCATTCATGATTTATGAACTCCACCGCACGCGGTTGCACGTACTCAACTTTGCCGTGAGGCGATCGCATCGACGTCTAGGCATCGGCACGCAGATGCTGGACAAACTCGCCGCAAAGCTGAGCCCCGAACGCCGCAACCGGATTGTGCTGGAGGTGCGAGAGCGAAATTTGCCAGCACAGATTTTTTTCCGATCCCTAGGCTACCGCGCGACCTCAGTGCTTAAGGACTTTTATCAAGATACAACTGAAGACGCCTACCTCATGCAATATTCGTTGCAGGCAGCCGAAGAGATGGCACCCCGTCGTTTGGCCGGTTAGCGAGGTGTTCGGTTTATTCTTTGGCCGGTGGCGTTAGATTGCCGGTAGCTAGAATGGCAGTGATAGCAGCCGTGCGATCAGTCAGCTGAGCATAGGACGCACTAGCTGTGTTGCCGCAGGCAAAGATTGTCACCGCAGGCCGAGTGGAGGGAATCGTTTGTCCCAAGGTTGGCAGATCCGCGATCGCGGCCCAACCACTACCGTTTGCTTTCGACCACGCTCGGCATTGGCAGAGCAACTGGTCGTGTAACGCTGCTTGAATAGGAATGTCGTGGCGGGCAAACAGCACGGCCTTGGACCAGTAGCGACCCAATTCCTCTGTTCTTGCCGGCGCTGGCGATGGCTTGTTGGAGGCTCCTAGCGGTGTCGCCGAAAAGCCACAGGCAAAAAGGTGTTCCTTGGCAATCGAGACTCCGTTGGCTCGTTCGATGATCTCCATGGAGGCCGTGGGCCGTGGGTTGACTTCGATCACCGTTACATTTCCCTCAGGGTCCACGACAAGATCCACTCCGACTGCGCCGAGCAGACCGAATTCCTGCGACAGCACGAGCCCCAAGCGAGTGAGCTGGTGATGTGTCGTGGCTTGGATCGAAGCGAGCGGCACGTGGATCGACCCACAGTAGGCGTGCGGGGCTGCGTAGCACCACGGCTGGCCAACGAGTTGGTGGCTCAATCCAATCATTTGGGCAGATCGTGGCGACAGGATAAACGCAGCCGCCATGGAATCTCCATCGATCCATTTCTGCCATAGCGTTGTTGGTGGTGCAGTCGGGAAGCCGCTCCGTGCCGCCTGCCAGTGGTGAGCCAGTGAAGCGGTCCATCGCGCCACCCCTCGGCCCCCGGCGCTGGCGATCGGCTTTTGCACAAACGAACCATCCGTACGAATACCGACAGGCGTGAAAGATGTTTCGGGAAAGTGCAGCCCAGCCTGTCGTAGTACACGCGCTAGTGTGGCCGGATCACGCACTCGGCGAACGATGTCGCCAGTGTTCCCTGCCAGCGGCCGGAGGGCGGCGATCTGATCGATCAAATGAGGATAATTTTCAATCGCGCCTGTGTAGCACCACGGAGCATCAGGAAACGCCGCGGCGCACTCTGCCAGTCCGGCTGGATAGCCGCCAACATCCTCCCCTATGCGTCGGGCGGCGACAGCAGTTGCGAGAAGATCAAGGTCGCAAAAGAGATCTGCGGCGTAGACGTTCCATCCAGCTTGGGTGGCCGAAGAAGACATGGCTCGGACGCTTGCACCGAGCACAACGAGCGGCCGCTGTTCGGTGTTCGCCGAAGAAAATCGCGGAGCGGAGAAGTCGTGTAGAGCCATGGGGTGCGGTTGTGAGGCGGGCGCAATCGCAGTTGAATCACACTGGGGTCGCACCACAGCGTCAGCAGGCTTTTTCCTTGCTGGCTGAAATGGTAGTCTTTCGCCCCGTGCCGTTGATGCATCGGCAATGATTTCGGCCAACGGTTGCTCGGGCGGCCTGGCCTTACTTTTTTGAGGAGACAGGGACTATGTCGATGTTTATTGGCGAAGCACTCAGCGGCGATGGCAATGAAATTGCCCATATCGATCTGTTGATTGGTAGCAAAGATGGCCCAGTTGGTAATGCCTTCGCCAACGCTTTGGCTCGGCAGAGCGAAGGGCATTCAAACCTGCTTGCCGTGCTTGCACCGAATCTGGCTGTCAAGCCGGCGACCGTAATGATTACGAAGGTAACGATCAAGGGAGCCAAGCAGGCTGTGCAGATGTTTGGCCCGGCGCAGGCTGCCGTCGCCAAGGCGGTCGCCGACAGCGTTGCTGCGGGCGTCATTCCGAAGAGCGATGCCGAGAGTCTCGTGATTGTCTGCGGTGTTTTTATTCATTGGCTTGCTGTCGATGACAAGAAGATCTACGACTTCAATTATCAGGCCACGATGGAGGCCATCGCCAGCGCGATGAAGGGAAAGCCCTCTGTTGACGAGATGCTCGCAGGCAAAGATAAGGCGGCCCATCCGTTCCGCGGTTTCTAAGGCAGGTACACAGGAGGGCCGTGGCCTTGGAACTCATTTGTAGTTCGAAGGTGCGGCCCTCTTTTTTCGCCATCGCCTCCAACGTATTTGTTTGGAGGTGTTCACTGGGAGGCATTCATGCCCGTCCAACGCATCTTGATTCAACTCGATTGCGATCCTCAGGCCAGTTCGTTTGATGCGATTGTAGCGATCGACGCAGGTGCTGAGATGCTCCTGCAGCATGGTGGCGTGACTCCCGACTCAGCCGTGCCGCTCGTGCACGGCGCGATGTTCACGCGGGGAGGTAGTGATTTGGCGGCAACCGCCATCTTTATTGGTGGGTCGGATATGCAGATTGCCGAGGCTGTCTACGACCGGGTTCGAGCCACGTTCTTCGGGCCGGTGCGAGTGAGTGTGATGCTCGATCCCGCTGGTGCCAACACGACGGCAAGCGCGGCGGTGGTGGCTGCTGCACGGCATCTGCCGCTGGGTGATCGAGCGTCAGCAATCGGTTGCCGGGCACTTGTGCTTGGCGCAACTGGCCCCGTGGGGCAGCGAGTAGCAAGGCTCTTAGCTGGCAAGGGAGTGGCTGTTGGTGTGGCATCGCGGTCGCTCGAACGAGCCAAGGCAGTGTGCGAGAGAATCGGGGCGGCGGTGCCTGAAGCGAGGCTGGAAGCCGTTGCAACAGTCGACGTGTCATTAGCAGGGAGTGCCTTCGGAACGGCGATTGAAAAAGCCGATCTGATTGTGTCGGCCGGTGCTGCTGGCACAGTGATGCTCGATACCGCGGGGCGATTGCTCGCCAGTCGCGCCAGGGTGCTCATCGATTTAAACGCAGTGCCCCCAGCGGGTGTGGATGGGATTATGTCTGCAGATAAGTCGCGGCAAAGTGGAGTCGCACTTGTCTACGGGGCTTTGGGCATCGGCAGCATAAAAATGAAAATTCATCGTACTGCAGTTTCAAGGCTATTCGAATCGAATAGCCTCTGTTTAGACGCCGAGGCCTTGCTTGCGGTTGGCGAAACGTTGGCCTGAATGCGTGCTGCGATTATTTTGTGCCAAGAATCAGCACAAGAGCCACGAGAATAGCCAGGCCCACGAGCAGCATGATGAAATTGCGGCGTGCGCGACGCGTAGCTTTTTCCTCCGGAGTCAGCCGATGCAATCGGATTATCTGCGCACCGTTGTCGATGCATTTTATCGGCTCTGGAAACTCAAGCTCGCCCCGTGGTTCTGAAACGGCGGGAGCGGGTTGCGGTGACTCAAGAGCATTGGCGGCCGTGGGTGGCACGAGAAACACCATCGTACAGAGCGGACACTCAGCGGTGTGTCCCGAGAGATCAACGTCCACTGCCAGCGCGGTATGGCACGATGGGCACGCGACGGCCATGAGCGGTAGGAGTGGCTCCACGGACAACAACTCTGGCGGCAGCTGAAACATCATGAATAAAATGTCATGAAACAGATGGGTGCACAGGAGATCGTTCAGACGGGGAGCGTTCGGACGGCGACACATGCATCCGCACGACCGCCTCGGCGGGGGCGATGCGGCCTAGCATTGCGGCAGGCAGGCGGCAGTGAATCGTGACTCGTTCGTTGGCGAAGTGGCGGGAGAGCACTTCGCCATGGGCCCCGATCCAGGCAAGGAGCCGGCCATTTCCAGGCTCGGTTTCGATATCGACATCTCGAAAACCAGCACTGAGGCAGTCTCCCACGGCTCGCACGAAGTCCGTCATGCATTCCCCTGTTCTGGCGGAGAGAGGTACCGCATTCGCATAGCGGTCGAGCAGCATGCCTCGTGCAACGCGATCTCCGACGGCGTCAATTTTATTGAGCACAAGCAGCGTGTTTTTCTCGTTCACATTGAGTTCGGCGAGCACGGCCCGCACCGCGGTGATTTGCGAATCCACCAGAGGACTCGAAGCGTCTGCAATGTGCAGCAAGAGATCAGCCTGACGCGCCTCCTCCAGTGTTGCGGTGAAGCTAGCGATCAGCCTGTGCGGGAGGTCCCGGATAAATCCTACCGTGTCGCTCAGGAGAACCGAACCCCAGCCAGGCAGTCGCCATCGCCGAGTTCGGGTGTCAAGGGTTGCAAAGAGTTTGTCTTCGGCCAGTTCGTCGGAGCCGGTGAGCATGTTGAGGAGCGTGCTTTTACCGGCATTGGTATAGCCGACGAGCGACACGGTCAGAGAGTTGTGCCGTGCGGCCACCTGCCGCCCCTTGCGTCCGTGGATCTCTCGGAGTTCCTGTTTGAGGTCGTGAATCCGTTTTTCAACAAGGCGCTTGTCGACTTCGAGCTGTTTTTCGCCAGGGCCGCGCATCCCGATGCCCATCTTGAGTCTGGAAAGATGCGTCCACAAACGCTTCAGTCGGGGCAGCGAATATTCTAACTGCGCCAGTTCGACTGCCAGGCGCGATTCATAGGTGCGGGCTCGGGCGGCAAAGATGTCAAGGATCACCTCAGAGCGGTCGAGCACTTTCGTTTTGAGCTCGCGTTCAAGATTTCTGGTTTGCGCGGCAGACAGATCGTTGTCGAATAGAACGACATCAGCGTCGTGCCTTGCAACGAGTCCGGCTAATTCTACAACCTTTCCCTTGCCAAGATATGTGGTCTGATCGGGCCGCGCCCGACGCTGCGTGAGTTCGGCGACCACGCTGGCGCCGGCTGTCGAAGCCAGGCCTGCCAGTTCGTCCAGTGGATGGTCTGGATCGGCTGGTGTATCGAGTAATACTCCGACGAGCACGGCCCGTTCGCTCTCCACGCTGTTGGTGCGAGTGCGATTGTTCACTCCTCGGACTCCTCTTCGTCGTGTTCGGCCTGCGATGCAAGATGGCAGCAACTCTGCCACCGCCGTGTGTCGAGGAGGCCGTCGGCAACGGCATGCTTGACGGCGCAGTCGGCCTCGTGAGTGTGGGTGCAGTCTGGAAATCGGCAGAAGTTGGCGATCGGCCGCAAGTCGCGAAACGCTGCAGGAACCTCGGCCGGCACAAGTTCCCACAGTTGGAACTGCCGCACGCCTGGCGTATCAACGAAGAATCCGCCGCGGCCATGCGGGATCAATCGGGCCGTAGTGGTGGTGTGGCGGCCCTTATCGTTGTCTCGGCTGACATCGGCCACGGGCAGCGTCAGTTGCGGCTCGAGCGCGTTGAGGATCGACGATTTCCCAACGCCGCTTTGTCCCACAATTGCGGTGATGCGGCCTGCGATCAGCCGCTCCAGCCGAGCCATTCCGCAGCCTGTAACCGTCGAACAGAGCACAACGGGATAGCCCATGCGTGCGTAGACGCCTGCCAGCGGCACGAGGCTGGCAGGATCGACTAAGTCGATTTTATTCAAGCAGATGATCGGGCGAATGCCGCTCGACTCTGCGGCCACAATAAACCGATCGATCAGAGCGGGTTTCAGGTGTGGCAGCGAGGCACTGCCAACGATCAACGCCTGATCCACGTTGGCAACAATGACGTGCCGTCTGCGGCGGCTGGTACGGCAGAGGGAATTGCGACGCGGTTCGATTGATTGGATCGTGGCGTCGCTCCCGCTGCCGCCAGCAGCCTGATCGCCTCGGCCCAGCACGGCCACCCAATCGCCCGCTGCTACTGGGTGCCGCTGGTCGGTGGAAAGCGTACGGAGAAGGCGGCGAGTGGTGCATCGCACCACTGTGCCATCGGTGCCCCGGACAAAACTCTCGAGGCCGTAGACCAGCAGTACCTGCCCTCGCCATGTTTCTGCCGTGAATGGCTGAAACCCGAAGCCGTCGGTGCGTTCGGCCGATGGCTGTTGGAGGATAACCGTGCGTTTGCGGGTGAGATCTCCCTTCCCGGAGATTCTTTCCGAAGCGGCCATATCGGCCGTTGACTCTGGAAAGGCATCAATCGAACGGGTGAGATTACCGCTGCGGCAGCGCGATGAACGATTCTTCCGCAGGTCAACGCGAAACTTGCGGGGTTTTGGCATGCTGCAAGTCTAGCTGTCCGTAGAAAAAATCGTCCACGACTTTTTTCCACTTGGTCGAGGGTCGCCGCCGTGTGGCGGCAGACTGGGTCCACAGTCTGTTCGCATTGCGACGGCCAGTGTGCAGCCTACTTGCGTTTTCGGCTCGAAACAGCTGTGGTTTCTGTGGACCGGGCGGATTCGAGCCCGGCTGTCTCGAGCAATGATCGGCTAAACAGGTCTTTTGCGACTGTTTTTTCTTCCGGTTGGGCCGTAGCTCCTAGCCGGGCAGGTTCGTAGCAAACTTCGTATTCGTGCTTTGCGAGGGAGAGCGTATCGCCTGGCTCCAACCGTTGCTCGCTCACCCGACTCCCATTTACTTTCGTGCCATTGCTGCTGCCCAGATCTTTCACATGCCAGTAGCCATCGACCAGCGAGAGTTCACAATGGCTGCCCGATACATTTGGGAACCGCAGCACAATATCGGATTCCTCCCGTCGGCCAACGGTCAATGGAGTCCTGAGCAGTGGGATGGGATCGCCGCCACCGATCGGTTGCAATTCACCGTAGGGAGTCATAATGGATGTCCTCGCCGTCAAATGCCAGAGGTCGCATCAAATCCTAATACAAGAAGCGTAGTGGGTCATTGGCACGCGGTCAATGTTTTTATAACGGAGTGCATTCACCATTTTTTTCGTGTATACAGATCGAGGTGTACACGGCGACGCAGACGCATCTGGGTAAATTTGTGCAGTGAATTTAAAAAGATCGTTTCAGATAGCGTGCAACAAAAAATGTAGGTTCAGAAAAATTGAGGGACTGGAGTGGGCCGGATGATCGCTGGCCGGAGAATATGTCGAGGTGCTTTCGAGCGCAGCGGCTTTTTTTGGCGGGAGGAAAGTCCGGGCTCCGTAGGGTTCAGTGGTGGGTAACGCCCACCGGCCGCAAGGTCAGGGAAAGTGCCACAGAAAGCAAACCGCCTGCGGGGTCATTCCCGTCGGTAAGGGTGAAACGGTGAGGTAAGAGCTCACCAGCAGGCCGGGCGACCGGTCTGGCTCGGTAAACCCCACTGGGAGTAAGGCCAAGCAGGAAGAAGTTCGGCCCTTCGGTCCGACGCGAAACGGCCCGTTTCGCACCCACTTCCGGGTCGGCTGCTGGAGGCGTCGGGTAACCGGCGTCCTAGAGAAATGGTCATCGCTTTGCGTGCTGTTCAAAGACGCAAAGCACAGAACCCGGCTTACAGGCCCGCTCCAGTCCTTTTTTCAATTTTACAATGACGAGGCAGTCGCGGAGCCTGGCTGGGGGCCCGCATCCGCCTAACTCCCTTTTTTCGATCCCTTTTTAGATGTGTTCGTGGCGCCCATCGATGGATCGGCGGCAGATTCATCGTCTGCAGAATCGGCTCCTCCAAGGCGACTGCTGCGAATAGATTCCAAGTCGACTCGGCCTTCCGCGTCGAGAAGTTTGAGGAGCTTTGAAATGCAGAGGGTGTTGATGCTGACCCGCATATCTCCTGCCTCGGCCTTGAGTGTTTCGTGGAGCACGCGAGGCATCCGAACCGTCACCACCCGCAGCGCGCTGCGATCGGTGGTGCGGTCTGGCTCCGCGGGCTGGCGGCTGCGCAGGTCGTCGAGCATTTCCCGTATCCGGGCGTATTGAGGCGAACATTCAAAGCGGATCAGGCTGGCAGGGTCGTCGAACGTCCGCCGAACGATTCCGTCCACCCCCAGAACCTCTCGGAAAAAGACGATCCATTCGAGGCTGTTCATGCGATACAACCGTTCGGCCACCTGCAGGACTGCCGTTGCGGCATGGTCGGCCGTGCCAGATCGGCCTGCGCGGGTCTTTTCGGCCGAGATGGGGCCTTCACTGGCCCTGATTGTTGCGTTCGTCCTTGTTGTTGCCATCAAAATCGCCTTCCCTGAGATTGAGTTCATGCGTCGGTCACAATGGCGGAAACGCGACTCGGTCTCTCGCTCATCCGGATGCTGTCAGTGCTGTCAAGCAATCGCGGGAAGTGCTTGCGAAACAAGGACTTACGTCCACCTAGCTAACGCAGACTTATTTTCAGGCAGCGATGCCTATTTGTAGGGCATTCATGCGGCTGCGCAGAAAGCAGGCAGCTCGCTTGAGTCGCATATCCCAACTGTCCTGCTTGGGACGGCCTAGAAAACCAATTTTTCAGGATTGAGCGGGCGTTCGAGGTGCTCTGCAACCGCTGCGGCAATATCGGTGCCCGTGGCCCGCTCTAAGCCCCGCCACCCAGGCACGGCGTTGATCTCAATGACGAGGAGTCGGCCGTCGTTGGCTGGCAGCAGATCCACGCCGGCAATTTCTGTTTCTAAAAGCGTGGCCGAGCGACGAGCCAGATCGACCCAAGACTGTGGGGCCTCAAAGGGCTCTGGTCGACCACCTAGGGCCACGTTGGTGCGCCAGTCTCGGGCCGACACGCGACGCATGGAAAACACCCGTTTCCCGACGAGTAGGATCCGTACGTCCCAGCCCGCATGCGGCACGAATTCCTGAAAGTAAGCCACGCTGCCGCACGCGGTGGCCGCCTCGATAAAAGGCTCCAGCGATTCGCGGGTGGAGAGCCGTTGAATGCCTCGTCCGCACGACCCAAAGAGCGGCTTGACAACCGCATCGCAGCCCAGCGACTGCCAAGCCTGCTGGATGGTCGCAGGGTTTTGGGCCACAATCGTGTGCGGCACCGATACGCCACCGGCGGCAAGTTTTGCCAACGACAGGTATTTATCGATGGCCAATTCGAGGGATCGCGGACTGTTGATAATCCGCTGGCCACTCGCAGCCAATCGCCCCAGCACATCCATTCGGAAGATCACGTCCTCCAGTCCCCCTTGCGGCATCCCTCGCACCACAACGATGTCGGCCTGATCGATGGCCAGGGGTAGAAACTGCTCGGCTGACGCCGCTGTACCCGCGACCACGGCTATCAATTCGTGCCACCTTACAACGGTTGCTTCGTGGCCGCGGGCTTGGATCGCAGCCACGAGGCGGCCCACGTGCCAGCCAGTTGGTTCGCCCACAATCGCTACTCGCATCGGCATCAGGCCTCTCGAGCAACGTTCGCGTCAGTCGTGCGTGGCTGAAACGAAGCCGTCACAATGTCTGGCGAGAGTGTGCCAAAGCGGTGTCGACTGCCCGTGGTGATATTGGTGAGGTCGACCATCGCCGGTGCAAACAAGGCTGGGTCAAGGGCATAAAAATCGCGGCCAGCTTTTTCGAAGAGTTCGAGGAATGGCACGCCGGAGTCGGGCGATGAACTGCTCACCATGCGAGGCCCAATCTCAAGTAGGCTCTCGTCGTCGCCGGTCACCTCCAAAACGACGTGCCCGCCGTAGAGGATGGCGTCGTTGGTGCGGCCGATCGCCGTAAGATCGTCGTTTGGCACAGGTGCCAGCGGCGCGCGACCGAAGCCCTTTTTGATCCGGCTGAGGTCGAAGTGCAGATCGTGTAATTTGTGAAGTGACGTTTCCAGCGATCGTGCGATCACCTGCAGCGTGCCAGCCAAACTCGCTGTGCGTGCCACGAGTAGGATCAGCTTGGATGGATCGACTCGCGCATCGGCAGCCAACTCAAGGCAGACGTCTTCTGGCGGCAGTGCGGATGCCTCGAGCAATCCGACTGCAACGGTAGGCTGCTCTCGCATTCCAATCGCGTTATACAATTCCTCGCGGCCGATGGCCGCTCGCATCGGTCCGCTAGCCATCGCAAAGTATTTTTTTGTGCTCACCTTCCATCCCGCATACTGCGAAGCGAGGCACGCTGCCAACGGTTGATCGCTCTCCACTGCGACCACCGGCCAAACGCATTTCGGCCAGACGCTAGCCCAGTGCTCGTGCGGCACATCGGCGGGTTCGATCCAGGCCCGCCCCCGCCCAGCCATCGCCGCAAGGGCCATCTCAACGCCGGCCGCCAGACCGCCAGGAGACTGCACGCCGCAATCCACGACGCGCACGCCTGCCCGCACGTGCACCGAGGCATGGAGTAGGTCGGCACCGCGAATCATCCGTTCGGCGATCTCATAAGCCTCCGAGTTGAGTGCCATTCAGATTGCTCGCATCACAAGAGAAAAAAGCGAAAACCGATACCGATAGAAGGAGACACGAACGCGAGTCGCACGGCATAATGCTTCAAGGAGTCATCCGCGGCAATCCCTCCAGCTTTGCCGCTGACTTCCGGTGGATCCATACTCCGCACCCGAAAGGCCTGCCACGTGCCCAGCCTGACCGTCGAAAACTACGTCAAAACGATCTACCAACTCACCGCATCGCAGGAGGGGCAACCCGCGAGCACCGGACAGATCGCGACGGCGCTCAGCGTTTCACCCGGCACGGTGACCAGCATGCTCAAAACGCTCGATGCAGCAAGGCTGGCTACGCACCGGCTCTATGAGGGCGTGGCGCTGACACGCGCGGGCAAGATGTTAGCGCTACGCATTCTGAGGCGACACCGACTCATCGAACTTTTTCTGCTGCGCACTCTCGACATGAGTTGGGATGAGGTGCACGATGAGGCCGAGCACATGGAACACGCGGTGAGCGATCTACTGGTGGATCGCATCGATGCTTTCCTTGGGCATCCCGACGTCGATCCGCACGGAGATCCGATTCCACGGGTGGACGGGGAGTCCTTGCACGCGCCCGATGAAAAACCTTCGCGTTCAATGGCAGAGTGTGCGGCAGGGGCAACATTCAAGCTCACGCGAGTGCTCGATCAGTCGGCTGGATTTCTTCGCTATCTCACTGAATCTGGCCTCGCGTTGGGAACCGTCGGACAGGTGGAGCGGAATCCAGACGGTGCGGGGCTCATGCGCATTCGGGTGAACGCTCGCGTGCTCTCGCTGGCCATCGAAGCCGCAGGCAAGATCGTTGTCGGAGATGCGTGAGCCGTGGTCAGTCGGGCTGGATGTCCGCGATGAGTTCCCATGTTGCCGACTGTCCGAGGCACTCGTCTACCTCGACTAACAATCCGCTCGAGAGGCGTGTGCCGGCGGCGGCAAGCTCGCCGACGAGTTCTCGGCCAATCCAGCGGGCGAGCCATTCGGCGGTGGTGTTTGCCATAGGCAAGAGCACGCACTCCTCTGCTGGAAAAACCCATCGGCGTTGTTCGAATCGCACGGTCACCTCAGCCCCTCCCGCGGCTAATTGTTCTGTCGCAATGCGGAGTAAGGAATTCTGCGTGGGAAGCAGGATGTGGTGGTCGAGCCTCGCGATGATGCCAGAGAGCACGTCGCGGAACTCAATAAAGTCAATCACCATTCCATGCGGATTCGGCGATCCTGTGATCGCAGCGGCAACCGTCCAGTTATGGCCGTGAATAGCTTCGCAAAGGTCATCGGCCAGCGTGATAAAGTGGCCTGCTGAAAAGACGTGAACGGCTTTGCGGAGTTTGACTGTGTAGCGTTCGCCAGAGCGTTCGTGCATGGAGTGTGACTGCAGAGGGGTGGGATCTGATGTTCAATGCCGAGTGTACTCTCTGTCTGGGCAAAGGTTAC
Organism: Planctomycetota bacterium; assembly: GCA_003670915.1. GTDB lineage: Bacteria > Planctomycetota > Planctomycetia > Pirellulales > UBA1268 > BAIKAL-G1-2R. The sequence continues at coordinate 22,088 of QWQH01000090.1, forward strand.
GCAGAGGGCAAAGAAACTAGCGATTGGAGTGATGGCGTGGCACCCAGCAGGCTGCGGAGGCGGCCATCGATCAGCAGGATGTAGAGACCAGCGGCAACAAGGTCGGCCGTCGTGCCCGGATTGAGGCGAACTGGCCATCGCAACTGGCGGTCGAATTCAGCAGTAGCATTCCGCCAGTTGTCGGCCTGTGCCAGCACGCAAGCAGCGCGGGCCGAAACATCAGCGGCACGTTCGAGCCCATGCTTACGAGCGATCAGCGAGTCAGGCTCACGGGACAACTGTCGCAGGTACGATCGCACGATCGCATCGCCGAGGGTGTGTCCGGCGTGCAGTTCCCCCAGGAGATCGCGCACGAGTCCATTGCACAGCGTTTGGTAGCCGTGCGCCCAGAGGTGGGCGATCTGATCGTACGCGGCCGCGGCATGCATCGCAGCGAGCAAATCATTTGGGGCACTGCCAGCTACATCCCACGTGTCGCGGTCGCCCATACCCCCTGGCTGGGCAATCGAGATTGCCTCCCACACAGCCGTCGCATCGGCAGGACCCAAGGTTGCCAGCACTGCAGCAATGATTTCAGGGCGAAAGGGAGTCGCAGTGATTATGTCGGCGGGCACAGCTGCAATCGGCGCGATAGCCAGCACGATCCCAAGGTTTGCATTCGAACGTGTCACGCGTCGCGAGGCCGTCACGGCATCTCGAATCGTGCGTCCCAGAGGCTGGCCGGCTGCCCGCTGCATGACAGGCGCGATTGCCGCGCCGGCCGCAATGAGTTCGTTGTAGGAGAGGTCGTCGAAGTCGGCACCGGGAAACACGTTGCCTGGTTTTGCTGCGGATGCCTCGAGACTGCAGGCCATAGCCGTACACCATCCCCGGCTCCATGGCGAGCAGTCAGCCGTTCCGTCTAGGGGCATTCCATGGACGGCGTCAAAGCACAGAGGCATCGGCCGGCTGGAGTCTCGAGCAGAAATGTTTAGATCTCGTTTGGAAGAGTCGAGGGCTATGGTGGCAACGTGGCGAAGGTACACTTTGTTTGCGAGCAACCGATGCTCAAAAGAAGCCTCGCCAATACCCCAATTGAACCAAGGCACGACCTCATGGCAACCATCGCGACAATCGAAGAGAGCACCCCCGAAGAGAGCAAGGAAAGCGCGCTGGGTGCCGACTGTTTTTTAAACCGCGAGTTGAGCTGGCTGGAATTCAATCTGCGGGTGCTCGAAGAGGCTGAGAATCCAGAGAATCCGCTGATGGAGCGGCTCAAATTCTTGGCGATCTTCAGTTCAAATCTAGATGAATTCTTTATGGTGCGAGTGTCGGGGATTCGGGAGCAGGCGTTTGGCGAGAGTGCCCCGCAAGACTACGCACCCGACGGTATCCGGCCCCTCGGGCAGTTGCAGCGGATAGCTGCCAGAACGCAGGAACTTGTAGCCAGGCAGTATCGATGCCTGCGAGAGAGCATTGCACCAGCGATGGCAGCGGAGGGTTTTGAGTTGCTACGGTATGCCGATGTGGATGCTCAACAGTTATCGCAGATTGACAAGTTTTTTTGCGAGCGCGCGTTGCCGATCCTCACACCCATGGCGGTTGATCCAGCCCATCCCTCCCCTCGCTACCACAACCGAGGTTTGTATCTGGGGGTGCAACTGGAGCAGTCGCAAGGGTTGGGACCGAAGCGGCTCTTTGCGGTTGTGCAGGTGCCCCAGGTGTTACCCCGCTTTGTGAATGTTGGTTGCAGCACGCCAGGGCAACAGCGATTTGTGCTGCTGGAAGATGTCATCGCAGCGAGGTTGCCGGAACTGTTTGGTGGATTTTCGGTGAAATCGTGGACCACTTTCCGGATCACGCGCGACAGCGATTTGGAACTGCTGGAGCAGGAGTCGGATGACATGCTCAAGCTGATCGAGGAACGCCTCAAGACGCGGCAGCGAGGGCAGGCCGTGCGGATCGAGGTGTCGGCCAGGGTGGCCGATGAATCACTGGCACGAACCATCATCGACGAGGAGGATCTGCACTGTGATGACGGATCGACCGAATGCAGCTACAGCGAGGTCTACAGCATTGATGGCCCGCTGGATCTCACAGCTCTGTGGGAGTTGCACAAGCTTTCAGGCTACGAGTATCTGCACGACAAGCCATCGACGCCACGCACACCACGCGGGCTCCGGAACAGAGGCGACGATATTTTTGCGGCCATTGCCGACCACGATATTTTGCTCCACCATCCGTACGAATCATTCGACCCAGTTGTCGACTTTGTGGCTCGGGCGGCTGCCGACCCTCGCGTGCTAGCCATCAAGCAGACGCTCTATCGGACCAGCGGCGATTCGCCGATTTCACGCGCACTGATCATGGCAGCTGAGGCGGGCAAACATGTGACGGCTCTGGTGGAGCTGAAGGCTCGGTTCGACGAAGCCAACAACGTGAGTTGGGCTCGGCAGATGGAGCGGGCCGGCGTGCACGTCGTATTTGGTTTTTTGGATCTGAAGACGCACTGCAAGGTGTCGATGGTGGTACGCAATGAGGGGCAGGGCCTGCGGAGGTACGTGCATCTGGGTACGGGCAATTACAATCCCACTACGGCCCTGCTCTATACAGACGTAGGACTCTTCACCGCCAACGAGCAGATTGCCGAAGACGCTTCGGCTGTGTTCAACCTGCTGACGGGCTACTCGCAGGGACACGCCTGGCGGAAGCTGATCGTGGCCCCCAACGACCTGCATCGCCGGACGCTTGAATTAATCGATGAACAAACGGCGAAGGCCCACGAGGGCAAGCCATCGCGGATCTTTGCGAAGCTCAATGCGTTGGTCGACCACAAGGTCATCGAAGCCCTGTATCGGGCCAGCCAAGCAGGGGTGCCGATCGACATTATTGCGCGCGGCATCTGCACGTTGCGGCCCGGTGTGCCAGGCTTGAGCGAAACGATCCGCGTGCGGAGCATTGTGGACAGGTTTTTAGAGCACAGTCGGATCTATGTTTTTGGTGTGGATGACGAAGCAAAAGTATTTATATCCAGCGCCGACTGGATGCCCCGAAACTTCTTTCGGCGAGTGGAATTGATGGTGCCGATTCAGTCGCCCGATCTGGTTGCCCGCGTTTTGCGTGAGATCATTCCAGTCTATCTGGCCGACAACACGCGGGCCCGCGTGATGGACTCGGAGGGAAAGTTTCATCTCCAGTATCCCGGGCCTGGAGAAGCTCCACTGCGAGCCCAGGTGTATTTCTTGGCAGAGCGGGTTGCCACACCGAAGCCCGAGGCAGGCGATGGGATTGGCGAGGGTGGCGGAGATAGTAGAATCCTGAATGGATTACCCGACTAACGAGCAACCCAATGGCGGATGTCGATGGCGGAAGACTACTACGAGACACTCAGCGTGCCGCGCACCGCGTCGGCAGAGGATATCCGTAAGGCCTACAGAGAGCTGGCTCGGAAGTACCACCCAGATCTCCACCCCGACGACGCATCCGCGCAGGAAAAGTTTAAGCAGGTTCAGACGGCGTTCGATGTGCTGAACGATCAGAGCAAGCGGGAGATGTACGACCGCTACGGGAGTTCCTTTGAGGGCGTTGCAGCGGGGGGGGCGGCCGGGGGCTTTGATCCCAGACGAGGAGGGCCATTCCCTAGCGGTGGCTTTTCTGGTGGCGAGATTGATTTGGAAAGTCTGTTTGGCGGCGGTGGAGGGTTTGGAGACCTCTTCGGAGGCGGAGCGACGAAGGCTCGCGGCAAGCGACGCGCTCCTGCGGTGCCTGGCCAAGACATCACTTCGCGGATTCTGATTCCATTTCGGCTGGCGATCGACGGTGGCAAGACAGATGTTCGCATCGACCGCAGCGGGAAGCCCGAAACGATCAGCGTGACGATTCCGCAGGGCTTGCCCGACGGCGGGCGAATGCGTTTGCGAGGTCAAGGCCTTCCAGGCTCTGGCGGTGCGCCCGCCGGCGATCTGCTTTTTGAAGTGGGCGTGGAATCCCATCCTGTGTTTCGTCGCACGGGCGACACGCTCGAACTCACGCTACCAGTCAGCGTGGCCGAAGCGATTGAGGGAGGAAAAGTGGATGTGCCGACGCCATGGGGCACGATCGCATTGCGGATTCCGCCGACCACATCCAGCGGCCGAAAGCTCCGGGCTGCCGGTATGGGCGTGCGCCACGCCAACGGCGCACGGGGCGATTTGATTGCCGAGGTGCAGATCGTGCTTCCCGAAGCGACTAACCCCGAAGCGATTGCGCAGCTATTAGACGCAGCCAAAACCGCTGCGGGCACAGCCAACCCCCGGGCGCAACTGCTGTGGTGATGGGTGCCAACGAAACATTTCCGACGAACGCGCGTTTGCACAGCCCTACCGATTTTGCGCGCGTGTTTGAATTTCACCGGAGTGCCGCTAGCGGCAGATTGGTGCTGTATGCATGTCCCACGGCCGATGCGAGCGAGACTTCAGGCGGCAGATCACCTGTGCGGCTTGGAATGTCTGTGTCGCGGCGCATTGGCAATGCCGTGGTGCGCAATCGCTGGAAGCGGCGGCTGCGAGAGGCCTTTCGTCGCGTGCAGGAGCGTCTGCCTGCCGGCAATGATTTTGTGATTGTGGTGCGTTCCAGCAGCGGTGAACAGCGGGTAGAGACACGTACAAAATGCGCCCCACCACCGGTGCCCTCCGGGGAAAAAGGTGCATCGCACGTGGAAGAGGCGATCCTCGCATTAGCCGCACGCGTCGTGGGCCGACCGGGCTATGCAGCGGCCACATGGGCGGCGACTCCGAGTGCGAAACATCCGCCGAAGAAGCGACACAGGTGAGGCTGACGCGATGGACGTGGTGTGGTTTCAACGGATGCGACAAAGAGCAGGTCGCGCGTGCGGAGTTGCCGCGTCGGCCGTTCTGGTGGGAGTAGTTGTGGTGTACAAGCTCACCCTGAGCCCGCTGCTTGGGCGTCACTGTCGGTTTCAGCCAACGTGTAGCACATACTTTCGCGAGTCGGTAGAAAAGTATGGCGCGATTCGTGGAAGCCTTTGCGGGCTGGCTCGTATCGGCCGCTGCCACCCCTGGCATCCCGGTGGCTACGATCCGCCGTAGAACCGCGGGCAATACGGTTGCCGCAGGCTACTCCGTTTTTGGGACTAGATTCAGTAACCGGCCGGGCGAGCCCATGATGTTGTAGCCAGCATCCACGTGGAGGATCTCACCGGTGATGCCAAGAGATTCCCGCGAGAGCAGCCACGCGCCCGCCTTGCCGACTTCTTCGTGCGTAATGTTTCGGCCCATGGGTGACATGTGCTGGTAGAGCCCAAGCATTTCATCGACACCAGCACCGCGGCCAGCGAGCGTGCGAAGCGGACCGGCGCTCACCGCATTCACGCGGACACCGGCGGGGCCGAGATCGTATGCCATATATTTCACGCACGCATCAAGCGTCGCCTTGCACACGCCCATGATGTTGTAGCCTGGCACGACTTTTTCACCGCCGAAGTAGGTCAGCGTGAGAATAGACGCATCTTTGGAAAGAATTTTTCTGGAAAGGCGGCCTACAGCGAGCAGGCTATAAGCACTGGTTTCCATTGCAATCCGAAAACCCTCCCGACTGCAGTCGGTGGTCTCGCCCTTGAGGTCGTCCAGGGGCGCGTACGCGATCGAGTGCACGAGGAAATCAATGGAGCCGAATTCCTGTTGAGCCCGCTGCATGACAGCGGCAATCTGCTCGTCGTTGCCGGCATCCATCGGCACGAGAAACTTTGCGTTCGGGGCGGAATCTGTAAGCTGCGCCACGCGGCGACGGTTGCGTTGTCGTTCGTCATCGGGCCGGTCAGGCAGGTGGGAAAACCCGATTTCCCCACCCTCGGTCAGGATTTCCTTTGCAATGGCCCACGCAATTGAGTGGTCGTTGGCCACGCCTAGGATGAGTCCCTTGAGTCCACTGAACCGGCCCATATGCAAAACCTCCGCTGTGTGCTGGATCCTCGTTGATGGAATGAAACTCTAGCGGTTGGCTTCAAAACGCTCAACTTGTCAGGTTCTCGCACGTTGAAGGAGCGAAGAACGCTCGTTGCCGACGTTGCCCCCCCTTGTCGAATGGTGTGTTCACGGGTAAAAAGTTGTGATCGCCCCGTTAGCTCAATTGGTCAGAGCATCTGACTCTTAATCAGAGGGTTCCTGGTTCGAGTCCAGGACGGGGCACTGAGTTCGACTATCGCAGTTTCCAAAGCCATCGCGACTGCCTTTTTGAAGAGTCGGACTTTCTTTGAACCTCGCCAACTATGCGTACAGCGTGGCGGTAGTCCGCTCTGTGGCTCGGGGTGCGCCGACAAGGCCGCATCGGCCTTGTCGCGAGCTTTTTTCGAGTTGGTGAGAGTCGCCTGTGTGTTCGCTTGTGATGGCTTCACGCCATCCATTAAACACCCACGCGAAAAGGGTAAGATCCCCATTAACTCGCCAGCCCGTCGTACGGAGGGAAAATGAATGTGGATATTTTCAGCGGAGGTTGCCGCCGACGTGGAATGTGTTGAGATCCCTTTCGCAGCGTCGTTCATGACGTTCATGCCGAGCGATCGCGATAGGCCGACAAGCGTTCTTCCAACCCGGTATTTCCAATTGGGTGTCAGTCCGGTGACGCAGGGCCAGTGGAGGCAAGTGATGGGAACGGAGCCATGAAAGGGACGCGAAAGCGTTGAGTCTGGCAGGGACTATCCGGTCTCGTATGTGAGCCGGATTGATGCAACAGAGCTCTGCAAGACACGCACGCTCTCCGAACAAAAGAACAGAAAACTCAAGTCGGGCGAAGAGTATCGACTTCCCACGGAAGCCGAATGGGAGTATGCGTGTCGGGCAGGAATAGAGACCGCGTTTTCCTTCGGCGATGACGAGTCGAAGTTGGGCGAGTATGCATGGTTTCGAGGTAACACAACTGGCGAGCAATTCCCACATAAAGTTCGTGAAAAAAGCTGAACCAGTGGGGCTTGCACGACATGCACGGGAGCGTGTTGGAGTGGTGCTCAGATGCGTATCACACGCTGGCGGTGGGTGAAGATTCAACTGACCACGGCAACGACTCGTACTCCGTGGCTCGCGTTGGCTGTTGGAGATTCGATTCGATCGGCTGTCGATCGGCGGCCCGCAACCTCATCAGTCCGTCAGACTCTGGCTACGACTTGGGCTTCCGTGTGGCACGCAGTTCGCTGTGGACGAGGCTGTCATAAGAAACACGGTTAAGCGTGCCGACTGTGTGCTCGCGAGTTCCAGAGTTCAGACGTAAGAATTCGGAAGGGGCATCTATTTGCCGACAGATTTTTTGCGCTTGTCGCGTCGGGCCTGCGTGGTGTTCTCGCGATGCTTGCTCTTGCTAGGGGCGTGCCCCGGCGTTCCTGTCGATGCAATAAATGGAAACTCGCACAGAGGAACGCTCGTTGTAGGTTCGGCGAGCAGCTCTGCCAGCGTTGACTTGCGAAACGCTCCTTCCATCGCTGCCAGCGAGTCGTCGATCCGCTTGTGCAAAGGGCAGAGTTGCGAGCCATGCGACTTGAGTCCCAGTGGGCAGACATGGATTCGGCAGAGTGGCTCGACGGCGTTTACCACTTCCAAAATCGTGAGCTGCTCGGGAGATTTCGCAAGCCGAAAGCCGCCGTGCAGTCCTCGCTGACCCACCACAACACCACCGCGGTGCAGCGACTGGAGAACCTTGGAAAGATATGGCCCCGGCACTTTGGTGCCCCTAGCAATCTTTGCGTTGGTGTGCGCAGTCATCGGATCGGCCGCCAAAAAAACGACTGCCCGCAGGGCGTATTCGACAGTTTGCGAAAGCATAGGGAATGAAAAGCGGGCAGCGGAAACAAAAGTGGACCTTGACGTCCACTCTAGGCCCTGTAGTATGGGCGTCAAGCGATAACTGGATAAAGAACTCCAGTTATTGCCTGCGGCCTAGCGTTGCCGGTTGCTGGCCGTGAAATGGCTATGTGGAGGAAGAATCGATGAAGATGCAGCAATGGTTTGGTGTGTTTCTTTGTGTTTGGTTTGGGACCGTGTTGGGCGTGTGCGCCCCAGAAGGAATTGTGGAAACAGTCTCCTCGACTGACCCAGCCGTGGTGCGGGCGCGTCGCGAGGTTCGGCTTTTGGATGATATTTACAAGACAGCAATCGTTCTAATTACGAAGCACTACGTGCAAGACGAGTCAGACTTGGCGGCAGGAGAGGCCTTTAAAGTGCTTTTTCAGGGAGTCGAAAAAAACGGCTGGCATCAGGTGCGTCTCCTTGATGCAACGGGCACGCCGATCAACGAAGAAAACCTTCCTCGGGACGATTTTGAACGGCAGGCAATCCAAGCGATCCGGGCCAACAAGGTGGGCTACGATCAGGTCGAAATCCGCGACGGCAAGCGATACCTGAGGGCGGCAACGCCAATTCCAATGGTAATGGAGAAGTGCACGATGTGCCACGAACAGTATCAGGCCATAACTCATGCGGTCGGTGCGTTGAGCTATACGCTGCCACTGGAACCTCACCAGTAAACCGTTTGGGATCGCGTTGACCCCTGTGAGAGCAGACCTGAACGAGCTTTTTTAGGATCGCTCTTACAGAAACGAGCAGTTCAACTCATTCGCCGTGGTGCCCCCGCGAGCCTTTCGCGGGATAGAATGCTATCGGTAGAGCGGGGGTTTTCGGCGATTGCAGGGTGCGCAGTTGCGAAACGGCGGGTCAGCGGTTCACAATGCGGTACGGCTTCGCCTCGGAAGGGCTGCAGCACCTGAGACGACACCTGAGACGATTCGTTTGATACGTTCCTCGCCACCGCAGCGCATCGCCTTTCTTGGCGATTACTTGCCTCGCCTGTGTGGGATCGCGACGTTCACGCACGATCTGTGCGAGGCCGTTGCCTTAGCTGCGCCTGCTGCGGATTGTTTTGTTGGCGCTGTGAACGATTGTGAGAAAGGATACGACTATTCTTCTCGCGTGCGATTCGAAATGCTCGAAAAGGACTTGGATTCCTATCGAAGAGCCGCAGATTTCCTGAATTTCAATAATGCCGATGTGCTCTGCGTGCAGCATGAGTTTGGCATTTACGGCGGCGCGGCCGGCAGTTATGTGTTGGCGCTGCTCAAGGAAGTGCGGATGCCGGTGGTGACAACGTTGCACTCCATCTTGAGTGAGCCAAATACTGCCCAGCGACACGTCATGGACGAACTGGTGGCCCGCAGCGATCGGCTTGTGTCGATGGCCGAAAGAGGAGCCGAGATTCTCCGGGAAACGTATGGGGTGCCTGCGTCAAAGGTGGATGTCATTCCGCATGGCATTCCAGACGTGGAGTTTATCGGCTCGGAGTTCTACAAATCACAGTTTGGGTTAGCCGATCGACAGGTGCTGCTCACGTTCGGGCTCATTGGACCTGGCAAGGGCATTGAACATGTGATCGAGGCACTACCCGAGATCGTTCGACGGCACCCCAACGTGGTGTATCTCGTGCTCGGCGCCACGCACCCGCACCTCATTGCGCATGAGGGAGAGCGGTATCGTCTGAGTCTCGAAAGGCTCACTGAGGATCGCGGAGTGAAGGATCATGTGATTTTTTACAACCGCTTTGTGTCACTGGATGACCTGAAGGAATTCATCGGCACAACAGATATTTACCTGACCCCCTATCTCAACGAGGCACAGGTAACCTCTGGCACGCTGGCGTATGTTTTCGGGGCTGGCAAGGCGGTGGTTTCCACCCCGTACTGGCATGCGCAGGAGTTGTTGGCCGACGGCCGCGGAGTGCTCGTTCCGTTTCGTAGCCCAAGTGCCATCGCGGCAGCCGTGTGCGACCTCTTGGACGATCCCGCAAGGCTTGAAAAAATCCGTCGCGAGTCCTACCAAATCGGTCGGCAGATGATTTGGTCTGCTGTTGGAAAGCGGTACCTAGACTCGTTTAGCCATGCCTGCGCTGATCGGAAAGCCACGCCTCGGGCGGCTTTTGCCGGTTGGACTTTGGGGAATCGGCCCTACGATCTGCCACCTCTGCGACTGGATCATGTTCTGCGCATGAGCGATGGCACAGGCATCTTTCAACACGCCATCTTTAACGTCCCAGACTTTCGCGAAGGCTATTGCACAGACGACAACGCCCGTGCCTTGATTCTCTGCTGCCTACTCGACGAGCTTGGCGGCCAGCCGCTGGCCGAGACCTTGGGTGGGCCTGCGACGACCTACCTGGCTTTTTTAGCGTCTGCATTTGATAGTTCCAGCGGGCGTTTCCGAAATTTCATGAGCCATGGTCGGCAGTGGCTGGAGGATGCTGGCAGCGAAGACAGCCATGCCAGGGCGATATGGGCCACCGGAATTGGCGCAGCACGCGCCAGAAACAGCGGCCACCGCAGGCTCTCCTCGCAACTCTTTGATCGAGGCTTAGCGGAGGTTGCCAATTTTTCCTCGCCGCGAGCCTGGAGCGCGACGCTGCTGGGCATCCACGAGTATCTGCGGCATGCCCCCGGCAATCCGGCTGCCCTTGCCATGCGAGAGGTGTTGGTCAGCAAGCTCGTTGGATTGTGGAAGGAGTGCGCCACTGAAAACTGGCCGTGGTTCGAATCCAGCGTGACATACGACAACGCCAGGCTCTGTCAAGCATTGATTGTCAGCGGGATGTGGATGCCGCACAGCGAATCGCTTCAGATTGGACTCAAGTCCTTGCGGTGGTTAGTGTCGATTCAAAAAACACAGTCGGGCTGCTTTCGTCCCATCGGCAGCAACGGTTTTTACCAACGGGATGGGGCGCGGGCAGACTTCGATCAGCAACCGCTCGAGGCACAGGCGATGGTATCTGCTTGCCACGAAGCCTTTCTTGCCACACACAACACGGAGTGGTCACGCGAGGCCAAACGGGCCTTCGAGTGGTTTCTGGGTCGCAACGACCTCGGGTTGCCGCTCTACGACTTTAGCACAGGCGGCTGCAGCGATGGTCTGCACAGCGACCGTGTCAACGAAAATCAAGGGGCCGAATCGACCTTGGCATTCCACCTCGCCCTTGCCGAAATGAACTGTGTCGAACATCTCACAACACCCCCCCCACTCACAAACCCATGAGCCCTATTCGCCTTCGCCGACATGAGGTGACGCTGCTGCCAGAAAGTGCGCGTGTCATTATTCGTCCGTTTATCCCGTCGGATATCCATCGCATGACCACGATCATTGGCCGTGCGTTGGCCCTGACGGAAGATGAAGTAGCCCGTGAGTTGAGTGCGGTACGCCAGGAGTTTGATGCCCGGCACTTCGACGTCGAATCGCTTCTGACTGCGCATTATCAGAAGGTACGGCAGCATGTCTTTACGCAGCGGCCGCTCTCGCACGAACGGCAGTTGCTCATCGGCGCTTTGTTTTCGGGTGAATATGCGCTCGAGTCTGCGGCGCTCTTTAATCCATCAATTGTGCCTCACCCAGACCAAAGCGGCGTGTCCACGGGTGGTTTGCGATTCATCATGAGCCTCCGCGCGACTGGGGAAGGGCATATCAGCTCGATTGAATTTCGTTCGGGATGTATTGCGGCGGATGGCGGCATTGTCCTAGATCCGATTTCCCGATTTGTGACCGTGCCAGAGATTGTTCCCAATCCACGCTACAGAAAAAAGCGATTTATCATCAAGCTGCATGAAATGGGTTTTGGCGATACCCATGCCGCAGCCGTGATGACACCGCTGGCAGAAAACTTTACTCGCAGTGAGCTCAATCAAAGCGTGAGTTCTGTCAGGCGACAAACCCAGCCAACCACGGGGGATCTCGTTCGCACGTTGGAATGTATTCAGTGGCTGGCAGACTCGAATTACGAGTTGCGATTTTCTGACAAGCTCACCATGAGCGAACGGATTATTTTTCCGGTCTCGCCCAACGAGGCCAACGGCATTGAAGATGCCCGGTTTGTTCGCTTTACCGACGACGATGGATCGGTGATGTATTACGCGACATACACCGCCTACAACGGCCGCGCGATTCTACCGCAGTTTATTGAAACGGAGGACTTCCTGCACTTCCGTATCCTCACGCTCAATGGCAGTGCGGTGCAAAACAAAGGCATGGCTCTTTTCCCTCGTCGTATTGGCGGTCGCTATGCGATGCTCTCGCGGCAGGACGATGAGAATCTGCTTTTGATGTTCTCTGACAGCCCGCACCACTGGAGTGATCCTCAGGTGATTCTCCGGCCCGCTGAGATGTGGGAGTGTGTGAAGATCGGTAACTGCGGGTCACCGATTGAAACGGAAGCCGGTTGGCTCGTGATTACCCACGGAGTTGGGCCGATGCGTAAATATTGTATTGGGGCTGCGTTGCTTGATTTGGACGATCCCACGCGGGTGATTGGCCGTCTGCGCGAGCCGCTGCTGGCGCCCGAAGGCGTTGAACGAGAGGGCTATGTGCCCAACGTCGTGTATAGCTGTGGATCGATGCTCCACGGTCGGGAGTTGATTTTGCCGTATGCGGTCAGTGATCGAGCCTCTGCCATAACGAGTCTGTCACTCGACGATCTGTTGGTAGCCCTCCGGAAGTAGGCCGACCAACCACCACGCGATCCACGGCCAGTGATGGGAAACTGGGACGGATTGCCCAAGCCGCGGCCTGCGTGCGTTGGCCGACCCCCTTGCCGGCCTTTTCTAGTGTGACTGTTTCGCCGCTCAAGCCATCCGAGATGCGATCTAGCGGAGAATCGATTGGTCGATGCAAAATAAAGCAATCTGACCGAAGTGAGCAAAAAACAGTCGCCTATCGGGTTGTGAGCCGGTGATACTAGGCGGGCCACCGCGGGGCAGTTGTGCAGAAAGAATAAGGATTGGCTGTGAATGATGTTCGAGGGACGTTGGAGCCGTTCGTTCTTTTTGAATCGTCTGGTGTAATCGCAGTCTTTAAGCCCGCGGGCCTTCCTACGCAGTCACCGGCCGGAATCGATTCAGCAGAGGCTTGGCTACGGCGGCGGCATCATTGTCGGTCTGACGCCGGTCATGCTATGGGCTCTGCCGGTGGCTACGTTGGCATTCCGCATCGGCTGGATCGGGCTGTGTCGGGAGTGTTACTCATGGCCACAACGCCCCGCGCCGCGAGGAAACTTTCGCGTCAGTTCGAGCGACGGCAGATTATCAAGACATACGTCGCGATCGTGGCGTGCACAGGATCGGATAAAGGGTCGGCCGAATCGCTTGAGCGTGGCTGCGAGCAGGGCGTGGAGTGGCGAGATCTGATCGAAAAGGTGCCCGATCAGGCCCGTGCTCGCATTGTGCAGGAGAGTGGTTCAGCGGCTCGCGAGGCGGTAACGCATGCGACACTGCTAGCCAAGCTATTTGGCAATGATTTTTTTGGTCGGCGGCAAGGGCCGCTTTGCGATCATTGGCTGGTTGAACTCTCGCCGCTGACGGGCCGGATGCACCAACTTCGAGTGCAGGCGGCCTGGCGTGGAATGCCGGTGGCGGGAGATTTCCTCTACGGTAACGGAGATCACTGTAGAACTGCCGACGAGCAACGACAGCAGCCAATTGCCCTGCATGCATTGAGTATCCAGTTTGCGGATCCCGACACCGGTGCCATGAAGACGGTGGCATCTCCACTGCCCGATTTCTGGCCAGAGGAAGTGAGCGGGATGGGGCTACGGGTGGGGCTTACGGAGTTGCGAGCCATCCGGCGTGGATAAGCCACTGTTCTATCCACGGCTGGGTCCATGGATTCCACGTCGGATAGGCCACGGATACAACCGAAAGCCCGAGGAGTACCATCGCCACCCCTCGGCCGACCCGGCTGACAGACAGACCGTCGGCGGCCTTCACGGCCGCAGTTGCCCAGAGTGGAGCCAGCCAAAAGACCCAGCGAAATCCGCTCGTCATTCCACCGTAGTTTCTGTCCAGTTGCTGCCTCGAAAGATAAAAGAGAATCACAACGGCCGACACTCCCCCAATGGCCATTGCGATCTCACGTTCCCCAGTTCTTGCGTGCCGGCGGCGCACGGAACCGAGCCGCCAAAGGCCTGGAATCACCAGTAGCCAGGCTGGGGTGAGCGAGACGATTCCATGATGGCCGATCAGTGCGTGCCAGGCGTAAGTGAGCTGGGACGGCTCGCCCCGATCGATGCCCTTTGGGTTTCTCCAGTAGCTCGTCAAGACCCGGCCGTTGGAAAGCGTCAGAGAGTAGTCGTACCAGTTAGCGGAATGAGTCGAAGAAGTTTCGGTAGGAGCAATTGCAAGGTTGCTAGCAGGAGCGATCACTCCAGTGCGATGGGCATAGGGAGGAAACAGGCTGCCGTGGGCCAGCCAGTTGGTGCCCAGGGCTAATGCCGCAACGAGCATCGCGGCCGGGAAAGAGGCCAGCAGAGTTCGTCGCAGATCGCTAGCGGCCAGCAAAGCCAGAACGGCTACGCACCATGCCAAAGCAGGAAGTTCGGCCGCTGCAGCGAGCCCGGCGCAGAGTCCTGCCAATCCAAAAGCCCACCAACTTCGCAGGCCATCGCAGCGGATTCGATAGAGCAGCCACGCACTGGCCGCGGTGCAGGCAGCGGCGGGCACGTGATTCGTGAGTACGACGGCAAACGTCGAGAGCATCGTGCCGCAGGCGATGAGCGACGCCGCCCAGATACGTCCCCAGTCGGTTGTGCCGATTGCGTCGATGAGCCGGCACGTAAAGAGGATCGTGAGAGCGAGTGGCACCAGGCCGTAGAGCACCATCAGCAGTCGTCCCATCTCAAAGGGATGGTCTAAGAGCGTCCAGCCGGTGATGCTGTGAAGAAGCCAGTAGGGGCCGGCGCAGAGCACCGACAGGAGTGGTGGCTTGCTGGAATACAGTCGCAGCCGACCGCTCGAATCATGGTGGGCCACGGCGTCAAGTGTGTCCCATCCTGGCTCCACAACAAGGGTATCAATCGCAAATGTGCCGTGTTCAACGAGCGCGCGGATTGTCAGCCAGCGGCTGCGATCGTTCCCGGAAAGAAAAGGTCGCAGGAGTCGCTTCTCCCTCTGGATGCTCGTGCGGACCGCAGCGGCATCCTCGGTGGCATCGCTGGATGCGTTCCGTGCAATGCGGTCAGACACGAGTCGATTTTCAAGCGCAATCTTATCGACGCTGTTCACCCCGCCTATGCGTCCGAGGAGCGAACCGATTGCCACTGTGGCGACGATTCCGTAAACGCCCCACCGCAGATGGGCTCTGGAGCGACCGGCCCGTGGGTGACGGGCAGCCTCTGGAAACACAGTCTCTGTGGCCGAGTGCTGCCCGCGGCCGCGAACATGAATCGCTACGCGCACCAGATCAGGCAGGCTGGTGAAAAATCTCGCCATGCCATATTTCGAGTGGCCGTGCGTGCGAGGCCGATGGTGCACGGGCATCTCTGCCACGCGAAAGCCTTTTGCAGCGGCGAGCACCGGAAGAAAGCGGTGCATGTCATCAGCCAACAGGATCTCGCGAGCGACCCTGCTGGAAAATGCCTTGAGCCCGCAGTTGTGGTCGTGCAACCTCAGGCCCGTCAGCCAGCCCACCAGCACGTTAAACACCCGCGAGGGGAGTGTCTTGTGCCAAGGATCGAGTCGCGGTGTCTTCCATCCGTTGACGAGATCAACTCCAGCACCTCTGCCCCTGCTGCTGGCAGCCGTAGCGTGCTCGTTTGTCGAAGTGTCCGGGATCTCTGGAGTGGCAAGCATTGCCAGCATTTTTGGAATTTCAGCGGGATCGTCTTGGCCGTCGCCATCGAGCATCACAATCCATGGGGCGAGGCAGCGTTGGAACCCTACGGTCAGCGCCGCCGACTTTCCGAGGCCCTTGGGTTGCCGGATTCCCTGCACGCGAGCGTCGTCGTGGGCGGCTTGGGAGATCTCCTGCCAAGAGTCATCGGTGGAGCCGTCATCCACGACAAAGAGCTCCCAGCTGTGGCCTGCGGTGTCGAGTGTTCGACGAATCTCAGCCACAAGCGGTCCAATGTTGCCTGCCTCGTTGCGCACCGGAACGACAAGTGAGACATCCGGAACGTTCATGCAGCACAGGTTTTCTGGGCGGTGGGTGGAGCGTGGCAGGGAAGCGGGGCCATCCAAAAAAACCAACGCGGGCAGGGTCGTCACAGAATACTCTCACTCGAGGCGAATCGCCACCATTGACTCGTAGACGCTCAATTGCGGCTGCCGAAGTGCCACCGCCGGTGGCGCGACAGTCGCTTTCGCGTACACTTGAGACGGATTGATCCAGCAGTGCTCCCCGTATTGCCGGCGACCGCTAGGGGATGCCATGACAGACGCACACAACGCACGAGAAGCAGGAAAGAATCGCATGACACGCTTGGTTTCGCTCGGAGTGATTCTGGGCTTAGTGGCCGTCTTTGGACTGCTGTCACTGCGAGTGATGTCGGGCTTTCTGCTGCCGCTGCTCTTGGCGGCGATGCTTGTGGTGATTTTCGGTCCCCTGCATCGCTGGTTACGGGATCGGCTGCAGTCTCCCGAGTGGGTGGCCGCAGGGCTGACCACGCTCTTTGTGCTTGTGCTTGTGCTTGTCCCTCTTTTTTTACTCGTGGCGCGTGCCGGTGGTGATGCCGTGGGGATTCTCCGCAGCCCCAACGGACTCAAGCTAGACCCCAATGTGCTCGATGGTCTTGTCGTGACGGTGAACGATGCAACGGGCCTCCATCTCACCGCCGAAGCAGTGAACGCTGAAGTACGAAAAGTAGCGGAGGAGTGGATTGGCCCAATTGCTGCCGGCACGCCCGTCGTGATTGTGAAGCTGATCATCGGTCTGATTGTGATGACCGTGAGCCTGTTTTATTTTTTGGCCGACGGGAGACGCATGTTCGCTGCGGTGACGCGGCTGATTCCGCTGGATGTCCGCTACCAGTGGCAGTTACTGGATGAGTTTGAGGAGGTGAGCCGAGCGGTAGTGAGTTCGACGTTGCTGGCAGCCATCGTGCAGGCTGTACTGGCGGGCTTCGGCTTCTATATCGCAGGTTTACAAGGGGTGTTTTTGTTGACATTGCTCACATTCTTCGGGGCCTTGGTGCCATTCGTTGGAGCGGCGGCTGTGTGGGGTATCGCCAGCCTCTATTTACTCTTCTTTGTGAAGAGCACATGGGCAGCAGCCAGCCTTGCATTGTGGGGGCTGTGCGTGGTGTCGACCGTGGACAACATTATCAAGCCGATCGTTCTTCACGGGCAGTCCAAATTACACCCACTCTTGGCACTTTTAAGCGTGCTGGGGGGTGTTGGCGCGTTGGGGCCGATCGGTATTTTTGTTGGCCCGATTGCCGTGGCATTCCTGCAAGCTGCCCTGACGATGTTGCAGGCTGAGCTTGGAACCATGTCGGGCGGGGTTGCGACGGCAGGCCAGAGCGGCCCTCCGGAGCCTCATTCTGCATTGGCAGTTGCACAAACTACCTCGGAGAGAGTGAAATCGTCCTGAGGATCATGTCTTTTTTGGAGAAGTATTTCATGTTGCTACAGATGGCCTTGACGGTGGCGGGCCTCTTGATCATCGGGATTGAGGCGGCCTATGTGCCAACAGAGGGCGGGGGTGGCGACTACCTTGTTCGAGTCGAGCCCGATCTCATTCACGATGCATCACCCTACACGTTCACCAGCGATGTGCCTGCGGATGCGCGGGATGTGCGTCGCGTGAAGATCTATGTTGGCGATGCATGGCCGCCTGCGGTCGAGCGATCTGTGATCGAGGCCGGCAAGCGGCCTCGCGTTGCACCTGTCGTGGGCTTGGCATCTCGCGTGACTGAGATAGATGCAAAGACGATTGGAACCGAACGGCCGTGGAGTTGGCTCATCGGCAGCTTGGTGGCACTTTTTCTATCCCTTGGTGCCAACGCGTACCTCGGCATGCTCCTGGGCGCGATGCGGCAACGATATCTGCGAGCTATGCACGAGGGGCAGGCTTCCCTTTCGGCGTGACCACGGCAGGGGGCTTGTGCACCGGACTCCATCGCGCCTCGCTATTCGCTTTTGCGTCGGCGATGCGTTGTACGGGACGCAGGCTGAGCCTCGGGCGCGTGGCTGAAAAAAAAGTCTTCCGCAGCCCATGAACCCGTCGAACTCTTCGCCACGGGCGGCATCGACTCGACGGTCGCAGTCTGTGCAATGCGCGTTTGCTTTTTAGAAATCTTCTTAGAAGGTTGCCCGATAAGTTGCCCTGGCGCAGCTACACCGGTGATTGCAGTCCGAGGAAGCCAGGTCGCGTCTGGCTCACTCAGCGATCGAACGTGGGCCCCAGCATCGCGGAAGATTGTTGCGACATGCGAATGGCAAGTGAGCACAAGTATTTGTCGCTCACGAGGCTGGTCGGCTGCAAATTCCACCAACACCCGGGCTGCGGCCAAGGCTCTCTTATCGTCGAAGTTCACCAGTGCGTCGTCAATGACGACAGGCAGATGTACGCCGTGCCGCTCCAGATCTCGCACCAATGCCAACCGCAACGCTAGAAAAACCTGCTCGCGGGTGCCGCGGCTGAGGCGATCAGGGCTCCATACCTTGTTGTCGGAGTCGTGGACTTCAAGATGAGCCTCGTGGATAGATGTGGTAATTGAAGTATAGCGGCCCTCGGTGAGCCGCACGAGCCACCGCGAGGCTTCTCGAAGCACAGCCGGTTGGTGGTCGCGGGCAACAGTGGCCCGCGTTTCCTCAAGCAGCGTGCGTGCGGTTTCCAACAGGTGACGTCGATGGCACTGAGCGTCGAGTGAATGCTCGATGGCGGCGATCTCGACCTGCACACCTTCCGTCGAATGGTCTCGCGAAGCAGCATCAACCCGAGCGGCTGCCGACTGGCGGCGATCTTTCGCTCTGGCAATCGCCTGAGTCGCCTCGACGGTTGAAAGATGGGCTTCGGCCAACCGCTGCTCAAGCGAGGTGGTTTTTATTTCGCTCATCCAACGGTCGAGTTCTGATAGGTCGGACACGCTTCGGCGAGCCTCCAGCCATGCACTTTCGGCGGCCTGTGCTGCGCGACGGGCCTCGTCAATGAGCGGGCGACGGTCGACAAGCGAGAGGAAATCCTCTTCATTGTCGACGCCCCACCGCACAACGATCTCGTGGACTCTCCGTTCGGCGAGTTTTTCGCGATGGACCGCCACGCGATGCCGCTGGCGAGCCCGCACCAGCTTTCGCGTCAGGAGACCACGCCGGCGATGACCCGTTAATTCTAAATCCAAGCGTTCTCGCAACTGCTGCAGGTGCTCCAGCGGCGTTGACTCGGGCACCATCTCGCACTCCACCATGAGCTGTTCGATGCGGTGTCCAAGCGAGGTAAGCTCACCGCTGCGAGCCCTCGCCTCCTCGGAGGCATTCCGTCGATCAAGGTCGAGACGGATCAGCGAGTGGCGGTGGTGAGCAATCTGCCGAACGTCATTGGGGGAGAGTGTGGCGGGCAAGCCTCGTTGCTCGAGCCCTTTATGCCAGCGACTGCGGGCCACTGAACGGCGGCCCATGGCTTTGGCCAGCGTTTGCTCGGCAGTGGTTACGTTGTCAGTCAGTAAGTGAAGCGAGCCTTCCCGTGCGGCCATCTCCTCGAGGCGAGCCACTTCGGCACCAGCAGCGATTGCTCGCCGTTCGAGCGAAGCTGTTGCCTCGACGGGCAGGCGCTCGACCCCAACGCCTGTGCGGTCTAGGAGCGTGCGTTCAGGATCGTTGTGATCGCCGGCAATTCTTTTGTCGAGCAGCCGACATTGCGAGAGCAATTCACCTCGCTGCCTCTGCACCATGTCGTATTGCTGTCGGCTGGCTTCGAGTCGGCCGGTGGCAGTGCGATCCAGCGACCAGGTGGCTACCGATGCCAAGCCCGTCCCCGCCAGTCCGAGCGCTGCCATCGCATACGCCAGCGAACCCGTGACTGAAGCCGGCAGAAGAAGTCCCGAGAGAAGCATGCCTGCACCGATCACAAACAGAGCGCCGAGAGCGAGCAGCCACTCAAACGGGATGAGCTGACCTTCTCGCTGTAGCGAGACGTCTTTCTGGAGTCGGGTGAGTGAGCGGTCGAGGTCCAGCAGTTGTTCGTTAGCGGAGAGCCGATTCCGGAAGAGCAAGGCGAGGCCGCTGGCTTCCTCAATTGCCGCAGCGATTGTCATGCCAGGTCGATGGGCTGGCGATCCCGCGGCAAAACCGCTGATCGCGTTGCGAGTGTCGTTGAGAATGCCCTTGATTGCCGCTCCTGCGTGGCGAGCCTCCTGCACGTCTCGATTGGCTGCGGCCAGTTCTCGGGCACGTTCCTTGAGTGGCGCAAATGAGCGAGTGAACCCCGTGGGCAGAAGCATTTCACCGAGCCTGTCGATCGAGTGCTCACTCGGATGACTGGCTGCGACGAGCCTCGCCACGCCGGCGGCACCAAGTTGCTCGCCGAAGCGGCGTGCTGCAAGGCGAGAAGCCGATTCAGCGCGGCCAGCATCCGAGGCCAATCGTTCCAATCGAGGTTGCTCGTCGCACAACGCCGTTACCGCGACGCGTTTTTTCCAGATGAGTGCATCGGCTGGTATCGCGGCAAGCAGACGGGCTAGACGGCGACGCTCTCGCTTCTGCTTTCGGGAAACACGCGCCAGCCGATCGCGCTGCTTGCCGGCCAAGAACCACGTGTCAAGGTCGGCGTGCATCGGAGGTGTGGCCTCGAGGGCCGACAGCTTTTCGGCGACACGCCGCTGCTCGTGGAAGAGCAACTCCAGCGGGAGGGCTTTCCGGATTGACTGCTCGACGGACTGGGCGCGATGCAGGATGGCTTCAAGTTCGACAATGCCGGTATCGATCTCCGCCAGTTCTGTGCCCAAGCTCCCTGCGGCAATTGCCGGTGCATTCATGGCAGCGAGCCTTGCGAGTGCTGCGCTGCGGCGTTGGCGCAGGGATTCAATCGGTGATACTTCTGGATCCGAGGAGTTCAGACGCTCAACCGCTTCGCGCAGATTCGCGAGCACTCGTGCCACTTGCGAGCGATCGAGGCCGCTGGCCAGTTCGTAGAGACGACTCCCGCATCCCTCGGAATCAAGCGTTTGCAGTTCGTGCAGTTCGTCGAGGCCGAAGGCCATGACTGCGGTGAATGTGCTCTCGTCAATTTCACCCATAAAATCTTGCAGGAAGAGCGTGGTGTTTGTGCGGCCATCTGTTTCAACGACCGTAAGATGGTCGGCAACAGGCACCTCCTGCTGGGATTCATACGTGGCGCGAGTGAGTCGATCTAAGTGAGGGCCTTCGTGACGGCGATCAATAGAAATCCTGCGTCCATCGACACCCGCGCGGGCCACGAGCGTGCCGCCCCACGGGAGGTGCGGGTCAAGAACCCCACGGCGAAACAAACCACCAAATCCAAAGAACACGGCTCGAACGAACTCCAGCAGCGAGGTCTTGCCAGTTTCGTTTGTGCCGTGGAGAACCTGCACGCCGGTCTGGAGTGCATCGATGGTGACATTGGCTAGCGCCCCAAATCGATCGATTTGAATCCGTTCGATGATCATGGAAAAGGTCTCTGCGGCTCGTGAAGAGGTCTGAAAAAGTGCAAAAGAAGCGACGGGTTTTTTTCAAGGCAGTGGGGTGCGAAACTGGGCCATAAAACAGTGTCAATCAGCTGGATGCAAGCAGTTCTAGCGCGATCCAACCGGCCTCGCGAGCTCCCGGATGAACGGCCGTTTTCTCCATTTCAAGGACGATCTCGGCGAGTCCTGAGGCAAAGGAGGCTGCGCCGCCAGCGTTGCTAGCCGAGGCGTTGCGCACCAGCGTGGCTGGCGACTCGGTCCGATCGGCTTCGAGTTCCTGGCACCACGCTCGGAATGTACGCGGGTCGTAGAGCGCACGCACCCGTTCCACGGTTTCGACCGAGAGTTCGCCTATATGAACGCGTCGGTTGATGCTGCCGCCACAGTCGATTGCGCATCGCACGATTTGGAGCGGGGCATCTGCGTCAAGCGACATTCCCTCAAGCGCGCTCCAGATCAAGGCGGCAAGCTCCTCTTCGTCTCCGATAAGAGAGGTGATTGTGAGTGTGCGCCACGCCACACGGTGGGTTGGCACCTCTCGCCAATCGGTTCGCGGATCGGCTGCAACATGTGGGGCACTCGAGAGGGTTGGCGAACGAGTGGGCAGATTGGTGAGCGTCGCCACAGCACACAGCCCGGCAGATGCTTCGCGGCCGCTGCGAGCTTGGAGGGCTGAAAGCTGGTGCATGCCAGGAGGCGTTGCCTGAAGACTGCGCGAGCCCCAGACAAAAAAGGTACCGTGGGATGATCGGCCATCCGCAGGCAGCGGCGCGTGCAGGCCGTGTGATACTGCCGGCTCCCCATGAAGCGAGCCCCATGCATCGTCCCATCCGATCACGATGCGACGTTGCGCTGGCAAGAGCGAGGAGTGCGCCGAGGCGAACGACTGAGGCATGCGACCGAAGCCCGTCGTGGCATAGGCGGGCCCACGCGTGGAGCAAATCTCCACAGACAGCCCTCGCATGTCCAGGCGCAACGGTGACACGGGCGTCACAAAAGAAAGACCCTCAGGTTCGGCCAGTGCACGCGACACGTTGGCGCAGTCGGCACTCTCATCAGCAACCCAGACCGTGCGGCACCCATCAGCAGCGAGGCTCGTAATCATCGTGCGCAGGGCCGCGACCTGTGCGGGACTCGATCGGATCGGGTCGAGCGTGTTCCCGAAAAGCACCAAGCCTGCGGCCCGCGTCTGCCGGGCGGTGGAGGCCGCTGCCTGCAATGCTTCAAAAGGAGCCAGTGCGATGGCATCGGCTACGGGCGAGGGCGCCGCCTCGGGTACGGGAATCGGTCGATCGAGGGCGGCATCAAAGGCAAAAACGAGGTCGGCCACGGCGAATGCCTTTCCTGTGGGTCGAGGAAAATATTTTTCACATCACCTCATGCCAGGCGATGCGACGAGAATGCGGGAAAGATGGGGGCAATGTAACGTCCGTTGGTGGATCGCTCCAACGCCAAAACGTGCGAGAAAAAGACGCTCCGGTCGATGGTGCCGCCGCGTGTGGCTCCGCCGATTGAGCGGCCGTACGTGTTTAGCTCGTGAGGGGCGGGGTTGAGGCCCCAAAATCCAGCGCGACCGATGTGGCCCATGCCAGGTCGTTTGTTGCTGGACCGATGGCCGCGAGCACTCGGCTGCGGAGGAGAACGCCCTTTTCGACGGTGCTCGAAAAGAGCCAGCATCCGATAGCAACCCGTCCTCTCCGGTGAGTGATCTCGATGCGTCGCAGGTCGGTTGGATGCACGGCCACAAGGCAGCTGGTGCCGGCATCCCGACGCACAAGGATGCAGTTGGCGGTGGGTGAGGCGTGGCCACTGAGTTGGAAAGACTCCCCGTGCAGTTCTCCCCACGAGATTGTATTGGCAGCAAGGGTTGAGACAACCGCCAGGCTTGAATCACTCTTCAAAGCCGACGTCTGAGCCGATACGACGACTTCCCACGCCACGACTTCGTGGTGTGGCTCCATCGCACGGCGTTCTGGATGCAGTCGCCACATGGCCGTTGCCCTCAGGCGTTGGGCATCTTTGGGTTCGTACACTGCCGTGACGTCGCTGCCTCGCGTCCAGTGGTCGCCGAGGCGGCAGTCCGCAGGAACGTCGATACCCAGAAGATGGTCGTGGACGTGGTCATGGCGCAGCAGCAGGGCGATGCCTTCTTGTGGGGCGGCGAGGTCGATTGCAGGGGATTCTTGCACAAAATCGCTCTGTCCCTGGCAATGCGCACGCTGGTTCACGATCGACCAAGTGTTGGCGGCGGTGGCTTTCGTGGGCATGGAGATAGCCCTGCAACATCCAGGCAGAGAAGAGCACGAAGGAAAAAGCAAAGGGGTCAAATGAGCGAGGCAGGGAAATTCACTCCCGTACTCTAGCGTCGGTTTTGAATGGTTTCTACGGCGATCGCTCAAAACTGGTTCCAGAGGCACACCCTGGCGACACGTGAGGCGAGCCGGATTCCAACTCGGCTCAAGCCTCAGGGTTCTAGGAACGAACTGAAGGAGAGGGAGTCAGGAGAATCCTCGAAGAGATGAAATAGCAACGCACTGAGGCGGTGAGAATGTTGATAGAATCATTCCC
>QWQH01000098.1 GCA_003670915.1 Planctomycetota bacterium
GAATGGCCTTGGCTCGTCGAGGCCCCGGCGGCGTGTGTTTTTGAGATATGGCTGACAAAATCATGGCTCGCACCCTGCAACACAAACACCTCGCTGGCGTTCTGGGGCGCACCGTGGGGTCGCACGATGCAGATGACTTCGGCCTTGCCTGCCTGCTGGCGGACGTGGTCGAGCAGGGCTCGCTCACCGGTTGAGAGGGCTTCGGGAGGCGTGCTGCCAGCGAATGCAGGGATGCCATCGGCAACAGGATGTGCACCGATGGAGGCCGTCGGCACTGCGTCGGCTCGATCCCGTCTGTCAAACGACACGGGGGGCATTTCCGCAGGCATGCCCGGCACCGTGAGAGCGACCGCATCGGCGACACCTCCGCTGGGGTAGGCGCTGCGATAGACGAAGGCAAGGCCTGCCTCATCGAGCTGTTCGTGGATTGTTGGCAGGGCAGCAAAGAGCCCTTCGTTGTCGGTTGGATCGGCGGCGTTGCACACGCCGATGAGCGTGCCGTCGATCGCAAAAAGTCCTCCACCGCTGCGTCCCTGCACCGGCTGGCCAGCCACCTGCACGTTGGCTGGGCCAAGATATTTATCGACGGCCGTCACTTGGCTGTGGTGAACCGTCGGCTCTTTGCCGCCGTTGCATCCGACTGTGGCAACAGGCTCACCGGCTGTCGTTGCCCGGTTCTGTCCACCCACGCGAGCCGGTTCCAGCTTTTCATCGGTAAAGATACTGACCAAGGCCAGATCTCGCTTGAGATCCCACGACACCACTTGTCCGGCCAAGCCCTTGGGTGCGTTGGGACCAAAGAGATCCACTTCGATGCGTCCCTTTCCATTTGAATCGCGAAAGATGTGACCGCATGTCAGGATCAGCGCCTCGCCCTGCCGACAATCAACCACCGTGCCCGTGCCCCACGATACCCCTTCGGCATCGTTCACCCGCAGTCGCGCCGTCGAGATCATAAGCCGCTGTTCGAGTGCAGCCTTCGCGGGTCCAGCCACTGGAGGTTCGCCAGCTGATGTGGCCGATGCTCGGCTCGCAAAGTTTTCTGAGCCGGTTGCCTGCGACTGGCTGCCACCATTACGACCAGTCTGGAGTGTCCCCTTCTGTTGACTTACCAACGCAGGAACAACTGCATGGGGCACAACGGGGGGTTCGGTAGAAAGCGGCACGTCGCGGGTGGTGGAAGGGAGCGGAATACCAGGAATGCGTGGGGGAGCGGCCACCGGCGGTAACGGGGTTGCCGTGGTATCGGCCAGAGATTCGGCCACAGTTCCGGTTGCTAAACGGCTTTGTGCGAGTAGTTTTTCCAGTTCGCCCTGTGTGGTCGCGCCGTTAATGCGGCCCACCTCATTTCCTTTCACCAAGAGCACATAGCAGGGCACGCCCGTCACGCCGAAGCGACGTACCAGATCACCTTCGGCGTCTACATCGACGTGCCGTACGATCCACCCCGCAGCGGCGATCTCGCCGATCAGCGGAGCCATTGAACGGCAGGGGCCGCACCACGTGGCCGAGAAATCGAGCAGGATGATGTCGCCGGAGGCTATCGCCGCTGGCACGCTTGTCGGTGCAACAGCAGGCGGATTCGCATCGGCTACAGCGGCCACAACACACACGAAAAGGCCAGTCAAAATTGTTGCGGCAGTCCCTCTATGGATGCTCGTCGGACGCTGCAGCGTGGCTCGAAGAAACAAAATCATCCGTGGCTCCAATGAGGAGGTGCAAGTTGTGCGGGGCGGGATACTGCCCTGTGATTCCCGACACGACAAGACCACTTTCGCCTCGCCACCTCCGCCAATACCCTTCCCAGTCGTCCCTTTTCCGCGCTGTTTCCACGTTTGAACCAACCTTCTTACAATTCGCGTTCCCAACCGAACCGAAGTGCACTATGCCCCAACTACGCAGCCGCCGAATCCTCGTCACCTCCGCGCTCCCTTACGCCAACGGCCACATCCACCTGGGGCATCTGGTCGAATACATTCAGACCGACATCTTTGTGCGGTTCCAGAAACTCTGTGGCCATCGCGCGATCTATCTCTGCGCTGATGACACGCACGGCACGGCCATCATGATTCGCGCGAGGGCCGAAGGTCGCAGCGAACAGGATCTGATCGCTGGAATGCGAGAGGCTCACCTCGCCGATTTTGTAGGCTTTCAAATCGCCTTCGATCACTACGGCAGCACCGATAGCCAGGCCAATCGGCAACGCTGCGGTGAAGTGTGGCAGTCGCTGCGGGCCCGTGGGCTTGTGACATCTCGCGAGGTCAAGCAGCTCTACGATCCCGTGGCCGGCGTGTTTCTGGCCGACCGCTTCGTGCGAGGCACATGCCCCAAGTGTCATGCTGCCGACCAGTACGGCGATTCGTGCGAGCAGTGTGGTGCTACCTATAGTCCCGCCGACCTCATTCATCCCACAAGCACGCTCTCCGGTGCTCAGCCCGAAGTGCGATCTGCCGAGCATCTGTTTGTCACGCTCGAAACGCTCCACGAGTTTCTCAACGAGTGGACGCAGCACTCCGGTGCTCTCGACGTGCAGATCGCCAACTATCTCTCCGGTCACTTTTTAGGCGCACCTCTTCGGGATTGGGACATCTCCCGTCCAGCCCCCTACTTCGGCTTTGAAATCCCAGATGCCCCAGGCCACTTTTGGTATGTCTGGTTCGACGCTCCGGTCGGCTATCTCGCCGCCACGAGTGAATGGTGCGATGCACACGGCGAATCATTTGACGCCTGGTGGCGACGGGGGGATGCCAACGTACCTCCGGCTGAGATCCATCATTTTATTGGCAAAGACATCACGTATTTTCATACGCTCTTCTGGCCAGCCATGCTGGAGGTGGCGGGCCTGTCGCTACCGTCGCGGGTGCGAGTGCATGGGTTCCTCACCATCAACGGGCAAAAAATGTCGAAGAGCCGCGGCACATTTGTGCTCGCCCGCAGCTATCTCGACCACCTCGATCCTGGAATGCTGCGCTACTTCTACGCGTCCAAGCTCTCGGGCAGCATCGACGACATCGATCTCAACCTGGAAGAATTTACTGCGAAGGTGAACTCTGATTTAGTTGGCAAAGTAGTGAACCTTGCCAGTCGCACGGCGCGATGGTTGGAGGCAACTGGCCTGTCGCATTCCTATCCCGACGACGGAGGCCTCTTTGCGCAGGCTGCAGCCGATGGCGTTGTCATTGCAGAAGCCTACGAGCAGGGCGACTTTGCCCGTGCCATGCGCACCGTGATGCTCGCGGCCGATAGGGCCAACGTGTATGTCGATACAGAGCAGCCGTGGAAACTCGCCAAGGCTGGGCCGGAATCTGCCGGAAAGCTCCAAGAAG
This sequence comes from Planctomycetota bacterium, assembly GCA_003670915.1. GTDB lineage: Bacteria > Planctomycetota > Planctomycetia > Pirellulales > UBA1268 > BAIKAL-G1-2R. The sequence continues at coordinate 3,327 of QWQH01000098.1, forward strand.
TGGCCTCTGTAGCGATCAACCTCTTCCGGCAGTTGGCCGTGTATCTGGCCCCTGTGCTGCCCCACTTTTCCGAACAAGTTGGTGCCCTCGTCGGAGGCCCAATCACCTCGTGGGAAGAATCGCAACGCCCGCTCCAGGGCGTTGCCGTCGGAGCCTTTGAGCCACTCATGCGTCGCGTGGAAGCGGCGCAGGTGGAGGCGATGCTTGCCGCATCGCTTCAGCAGTCGCGCGAACCCGTCAAGGAAACCCCTCCCATGCTCACTCCGGCCGAACCAGATGCCACCCGTGTCGCCACGCAGGCCCCGATCGACTCAGGAGAGGCTCTCGCGGCCGAACCGCTGGCGCCGGAATGCACCATCGACGATTTCTCGAAGATCGATCTGCGTGTCGCTCGCATTGTCTGTGCCGAAGAAGTGGCTGAAGCCAAAAAACTACTCAAGCTTACAATCAGCTTGGGTGGCGACACCGTTCGCACCGTGTTCGCTGGTATCAAGGGTTTCCACACGCCAGAATCGCTCGTAGGCCGATTGGTTGTCGTGGTTGCCAACCTCGCACCGCGGCAAATGAAATTTGGTTTGAGCGAAGGGATGGTGGCTGCGGCCAGCGGTGCAGGGGCCCAAGGTGTCTACCTGCTTTCCCCAGATTCCGGTGCCCTGCCTGGAATGCGTCTGCACTAATTGTCCCCCCCCTCATTGGTAGAATGAGTGTGTGGTTCCGAATATTCATTTCGGGACACAGACATCTCGTAACCTAGGAGATTCTCTCATGACACGCTCAACGATTGTTTTTTCGACTGATTTTTCGACGGCCAGTGATGCGGCGCTCTCGTATGCCGAAGCAGTAGCCAAGCAGTCGAGCGCACGGCTCTTGATCGTGCACGTGGAGGAACCGCCCCTGGCATATGGCGGCGGAGAACTCTATTACGGCCTTCCTGAGCCCAGTTCGGAACGGATCCTCTCGATGCTGGAGGCTGTAAGGCCTTCTGATCCGTCAGTGCCCTTCATGCACCGACTCGCGATGGGTGATCCTGCTGGCGAAATTGTACGGATTGCGCGCGAGGAGAACGCCGACTCAATTGTGCTGGGCACGCACGGTCGCACTGGCATGATGCGACTCTTGATGGGGAGCGTGGCAGAGGCTGTTGTACGATGGGCGTCATGTCCTGTGTTGGTCTACCGTGAGTCGCCGAAGAAATTAGCCGACAGCAAACCGATGGCTGTCCGCGTCTGAATCCGATGTGGAGGAATTGTCCATGCCGGTGCGGTCAACACGATCAATTCTAAAACTTCGAGCCGACGTCCGCACAAGCCTGCGTGGTCTGTTCGACGGTCTCGGGTTTCTAGAAGTTGATACGCCTGTGTTGTTGGAAGAGGTGTTGCCGGAGCCGCACATCGAACCGATTGCCGTGCATCTGGATGGGAGTGATCGGCCGGTCCACTATCTGCAGGCCAGCCCCGAAGCGATGATGAAACGGCTGCTCGCAGCTGGCTCGGGTTCGATCTATCAGTTTGCCCGCTCCTTTCGGGCCGGCGAGCGAGGCCGTTGGCACGGTGTCGAGTTTGTGCTGTTGGAATGGTATGCACCCGGCACCACGCTTGACGAAACGGCTGCGGTGCTCCAGCGGCTCTGCGCAGAAACGCTCAACACGAGCGGCCTTGAGCGCATTACGTGTGCCGATGCTTTTCAGAAACTTGCCGGCGTCGATCCGCTGACCGCATCGCTCGACGAATGGCGCGAGGCAGGACAGAGGGCCGGGCTCGACCTGCCGAGGTCGCATGCAGCAGGGGCAGACGATTGGTTTGAAATGATTCTGTCGGAGGTGCTGACGCCGAGGTTGGGGCGAGGCCGGCCGACGATGTTGGAATCCTGGCCGGCATCGCAGGCTGCGTTTGCAAAGATCGATCCCTGCGATCGTCGAATCGCCCGGCGATTCGAACTCTTTGTCGAAGGCGTGGAACTGGCCAACGGCTGGGAGGAAGAGACCAGCCGAGAGGTGCTTCGGGAACGGATCGACGCGGCCAATCAGGTGCGTGCAGCGGATCACCGCGGCGTGCTGCCGTTGCCGCTGGCGTTCCTGGAGGCACATGGCGACGCCATGCCGTCAGGCGTTGGTGTCGCACTGGGATTTGACAGACTGGTGATGCTCAAAGCCGGAGCTGACTCCATCCATGACGTCCGCTGCGTGTAGCGTCGTCGTGGCAAACTAGAGCAGGCGGCACACGTACACCACGTGCGACCTTAGAACTCGCAGCGAATGATCGTCCATCGTTCGCGTGCACGCCCCTGCTGAGCCGAAACCGTTGACTCTAGGAATATGGCCAACGCAAGCGAGGAGGCAGCAGATTCTGTGGGAGCATCGGGAGCAACGAGGCACGGGCCCACCGTCGCCCGCACCAGCCAACTCCCGGCATGCTCTTCCACAGCGCCCTCGCACCGCAGTGCACAGGCCGCGCGTGGGCCGCAGGCCGCAATTGCCTCGACGGCCGGCATGGCCTCGGGCTCACACATGCTTTTCGCATCTTTTAATCGTCCCTGCTGGATGGCCTCGATCCAAAGCCTCGCCGCCGCAGTCGCCCGTGTGCTCGCCAGCCAATGGCCCATCACGGTTGCACTCACGGCCTGCGACCCAAAGCCGACCGACAAGGCCAGCCCAACCAGTGCCAGCAACCGACCTGCTTTTTTTGCCCCCTCGCGATTGACATCCGCGATCGCCACGATCGCCAGAGCCATTCCCACGAGTGGCAGCACCCAGAGGAGAGGGCTGACAATGGCCAGTGCAGAGAGTCCGCCCGCTGCGACCGATGCCACAGCCATCGCACTGACAGGCCGATACGATGCGCTCCCTTCGGTTTCTTCCAGTGCGTTCATAGAAACATCGAATTACTTCGATTGTACTCGCAATGCCTCTTCCCCCTCTAACTTCAACCGCCGATCAGCATACCGCAGAATAAAACGAGCGTCTGAATCAAAGGGGTGGTCCGGGCTGCCAAACGGGCCTCTGCGAGAGGCATTTCGAACCCACTGCAGCCACTTTCGGTCGGGTGCGAGGCCGAAGAAAAGATTCTTTTCTGGCGTCGGCTGCACGATGTCTCGCGGCACCGCTGCAGTATGCAGCGAGGCCGCTGTAAACGCCACCATCAACCAGCCCACGATCATCGCGATGGCTGGGGCCCCGAAGAATTCCACCTGCCGCAGGAATTTTACCTTTGTCCGCGACGTCCGGTCGGTGACCTCCCGCAGCACTAGCAACACCACGCTGAAGATCGCCCAGATCGAAAGGCTATCCAGCAGATAGGTATACGACGGCAGGTGCCGCTCTAAAAAGTTGGCCAAGACCTCATACCACGCCGTTGCAACGCTGGCTGCCAGCAGCACATTGAGCAGTGTCACCAATCCGGTCCAGAGTCCTTCCCGCGTCAGCATGAGCGTCACGGCGATGAACACAGTGAGCAAGACAAGGTTCAGGATCATGAAATCGTTCCAGGATTATGTCGAAGCTTTCGCGGCAAAAATTCTCTGCATTTCATCGAGCGATGTTGTGCCGTCAAGCACAAGCCGCATGCCGTCATCCCGCAGCAGCCGCATGCCATCCTTGATGGCGGCCTGTTTGAGCACCTTGGCATCGGCTTTGAGAGCAATCGACTGCTTGATGGTGGCCCCTGAGGCCAGTTCGAAAATAGCAGTGCGGCCAAAATATTTACTCCCCACGCAAAGCCTGCATCCGTGCTGCGAAGGACGGCGCAGGTGGGGCAGCTGTTCCGGTGTTTTCCTAAGCCGGGCTAGAAACTCAGGAGGGGTTGGATACTCGTCGCGGCATTTGGGGCAGAGTTTTCTCACCAGTCGCTGGGAGAGGGAGCCGAGGAGCGATCTGCCCAACTGCTCGTGCGACACGCCGCAGGCCAAGAGCTTCGCGATCGCTTCGACCGCATCGTTGGCCTTGAGGCTGACGATGACAAGCTGCTGTTGATCGGCCAGCGCGGCCAGTTGAATGGCGAGATCCCGATCGCGGAGGTCACGAGTGATGATTGCACGTGGATAATCCCGCAGGGCGAGGTCCAAGACGGCCGTAGGCGTGCGGCCCGCGCGAGCGTCGAATTGGATCGGCTTGACGTTTTGAATCTCTCGCGGCGGTGAGGCAGCGTCTTCAATCGAGATAAAATCCCGTACCAGCCGGTCTGCCGACTGCACAACCACGTCAAACGTAGTCGAGAGTCCGGATCCCGGCGGCGACGACAGCACAAGCAGACCATTCTCGAGCGAGAGCAACTCTCCTATGCGATCGGCTATGGGCTGTGGCATGCCCACATCGCGAACGTTTTTATAGATCAAGCCGCTGGATTCGACCTGCACGAGCAACTGCTCTCCGGAGGCAGCACGCTGGGCCGAAAGCCGACAGTTTCTGGGCTTCCCGTCGACGTGCATCGCAAACGTGCCGGTTTGCTTGGTGCGGCGATCCTGCGGATCGAGGCCTGCAAGCACCTTGAGCGCTGCAAGCAGGGAGTCGCCCAGCGGAATGGTCAGCGGCGGAGCATCGCCCCAGAGTTCGGGCATTTTTTTGGTCCGTACAGATTGCAGCACTCGTACCAGGCCCCACACCCCATCCACTTCGTGTCGCGTCGTGACGGCTGCCGGAGTCCAAAGGAATGTGAGGCCCGATGCCCGTGCCACAACCGCCGCCACCATCCACTTATGAGCCTCTTTGTAGCCGGGCATGGCTGCAGCCCGCTGGCTGCGCAGCGCATTTTCGTCGGGCGTTTTTCCACCGGCGCCCATGAGCACAACGGTGGGGAGCATTTCTGACTGACCATCTGCCGATGTGCTGATCTCAATCCCCAACGGACTCAGCATTCTGGCAAGGATTCGACGGCCATGCCACAGCGTGAGCACCCGCTCCGATTCAGGCACCTCCTTGTTGCGGAGCAGGCTATAGACGATCACCGGCGTGAGCCAGGCAGCGGCCATGAGAAAGTAGCCCACGATTGCCATCGGGATCCACCACGCCAGCAGAGCAAAAGCCACAAATGGGAAGGCCACCAACGCCCCCCAGAGATTCGGGTGGATGTTGTGCTGCGTGCTATCCCGAGTGACCCAGTCGCTTGTGGCCGTCCACCCCACGACCCACAGCCACCAGATCACCAGCGGGAGGATTGCCAGCCCACCTCCGGTGCCACGAGAGAGCCACTCAGGGCTGGGTGTGGGCCATGGTCCATCGGCCCATGCCTGTGCGGCGGGAAGGCTGGCTCCCAGCAGCAACGCATACGATCCACGCATGATCCGACCGCCGCGCCATCCCATCAAGTGACCCCGATGCCCTTGAGGGCCATCGTCAGCGCCTCGCGATTGGGCGCGATCTCGAGTGCATCATGCCGATCGATCAGCCCCTGATCGATCAGGCTCTTCAGGCTCATGGTAAAATCCTGCATGCCATCGCGAAATGATTTTTTAATGTGGTCGGCTAGGAGATGTTCCTGCTCTTCGAGCACGTATTTCCGAACCAACACATCAAAAAACATCACCTCGCAGATGGGCACTCGGCTCACACCAGGCTTGATCGACTTGAGCAGCTTTTGGGCCACGATGCCTTTCATGTTGAACGCGATTGCACTGCGAATGGCCGCGTGTTCCTCCTGCGGAAAGAGGTCGAGAATGCGGGTGATGGTGCTGGCGGCGTTGGCCGCGTGAATCGTGCCAAACACGAGGTGCCCCGTTTCGGCAGCGTGAATCGCCGTTTTAAAGGTTTCCACGTCTCGCAACTCGCCCACCAGGATGATGTCTGGGTCTTCGCGGACGGCGTGCTTCATCCCTATTTCGAAATTTTTGACATCCGTGCCCACCTCGCGCTGGTTGATGAGGCACTTGTCTTCCGTAAAAACAAACTCGATCGGATCCTCGAGCGTGAGGATGTGCTTGCGGTAGTTTTGGTTGATGTAGTTGAGCATCGAACCGATCGTGGTGCTCTTGCCGGAGCCCGTCACGCCGGCCAGCAAAACCATCCCTTGGTCGAGCTGGCAGAGCTGCTCGATTGACGGTGGTAAAAAGAGACCCTTGAAATCGGGAATGGTGTTGTTGACGCGGCGGGCAACCATGCCGAGCGAGCCCTGCTGGTAGAGAAGGTTTACTCGAAATCGCCACTTGACGCCGTCCACGATCGTGGTGGAGGCGAAGTCGCAACCGCCATCGGCCTCCAAGATTTTTCGCTGTCGCTCGTCGAGCATTGGCAGGCACAGCCTATTCATTTCCTCGTCGTCAATGCGGGGGCTCTTGAGCGGCTGGAGCGCACCCTTGACGCGGATAATCGGAGGCTGACCGACTTTTAAATGAAGATCGCTGCCCTGGAGTTTGACGAGTGCCTCCAGCAGCCTGCCGATATCGGAAGCTGGCCGTGCGGCACCGGCTCCGCCAGAGCCGTTTAATTTTCCATCGCTGGTTTGTGTGTGAAGTGTGGCCATGGGAGGGCTTAAGCGAGTGATCCGGAACGAAAGGGCGATGGGTAATAAAAAAGACTGAGGGGCGGCGGGCCAGCGGGCTAGAGTGTTGTGGTGGGCAGGATCGTGGCCGGGCGAACCGGGATACCACGTTTCAAAAAAAGCTCCTTCACTTCTTGAATCGTACACTCTCGGAAGTGGAAGATGCCAGCCGCCAGCGCCGCATCGGCCCCGCCATGCTGGATGACGTCGGCCAAATGCTCGGGTTTGCCGGCGCCGCCGCTGGCCACAACTGGAATCCCAACGGCTCGGCTCACCGCTGCAGTGATCTCCAAATCGTAGCCGTTGCGAGTGCCGTCGCGATCCATGCAGGTCAGCACAATCTCGCCTGCACCCAGCAACTCCACCTGCCTAGCCCATGCCACTGCCTCGAGTCCTGTGGCCACTCGGCCGCCGCTCACAAACACCTCCCACACCTCGCGGCCGTCCCGCCACACTCGCTTGGGATCGATATTCACCACGGTGGCGCAGCTGCCGAGCCGATCGGCTACCGCCGTCACCAACTCGGGCGTGCGCACGGCGGCCGAGTTGATGCTCACTTTTTCCGCACCGGCCTGAATGAGTTGGCAGGCATCCTCGAGCGTCCGGATGCCGCCCCCCACCGTGAACGGCATGAAGATTGTTTCCGACACACGCCGCACAACGTCGAGCATGATGGCCCTGCCTTCGTGGCTGGCCGTGATATCGAGAAACACCAACTCATCGGCCCCCTCAGCTTCATAGCGAGCCGCCACGGCCACCGGATCGCCGGCATCGATGAGATCCAGAAATCGTGTTCCCTTGACGACGCGGCCTTGCTCCACATCGAGGCATGGAATGATGCGTTTGGCGAGCATGCGAGGAGTGTCCTAAGCGTCTGAAAAAGCGACGTGGCTCACAAATAAGATCGTGTATTCCTTGGAAATCTAAACTGTCGTGGGAGGGCTCTGGCTTAGGCTCTGGGCAGAACCAATCGTGCCATCAGTCGGGCTGGAAGCCGTGGCATAGAGCCGCTTTCCAATCCGACCCGCCAGAAACGCTTGGCGTCCAGAGTAGCAGGCTGCCCGCATCGCTTTTGCCATGAGCAGGGGATGCCGGGCGTGCGCAATCGCAGTATTCAGAAGCACCCCATCCACGCCCAGTTCCATCGCTCGAGCCACATCGCTGGCTGTGCCTACGCCCGCGTCCACAATGACTGGGTAGTTGGGATCGCCGTCTTTCAAATACTCCAGACAGATGCGGATGTTGTTGGCGTTAAGAATGCCTTGTCCCGAACCGATCGGGCTGCCTGCGGGCATCACGCTGGCCGCACCGAGATCTTTGAGGCGTTTGGCGATGACGGGATCGTCGCTGGAATAGACGAGTACCGCAAAGCCATCGGCCACCAATCGGGCTGTGGCCTCCAGCGTGCCCACCGGATCTGGTAGGAGCGTGCGGGTGTCGCCAAGGACTTCCAACTTCACCCACTCCGATCCGGCGTTGCCGATGTCTCGCAATAATTCGCGTCCCAGCCTCGCCACGCGAACGGCATCGTCAGCGGTAAAACAACCGGCTGTATTGGGGAGGAGCGTGTAGCGAGACGCATCGATGTGGTCGAGGATGTTTTGACCGGCCGCGTTGACCAGTCGCTCGCGCCGCACTGCAACGGTCACGCAATCGGTGCCAGAGGCATCGAGGCATGTTGCCATCTCGGCGTAGCTGGCATATTTTCCTGTGCCCACCACCAGACGGCTGGCAAGCGATACGCCGCCGATATGAAGCTGGCCGTCGTCAGGCTGGATCGCCTCAGAATCGTTCGTCATGCGTGCGGTGGATGTGGCGGGAGTAGTCATCGGTTTGTCAGCGTGTCAGGTTGGCGTGCGTTGAGGTGCGAGAATCAACAAGAGCTACCGCGCAGCAGTGAAAACGCAAGTCAGTTAACCGCCGCCTACGAGCGTGACGATCTCAATGCGATCGCTGGCCTGCAGCAAGCAGCTCCCCAAGTGGGCCCGCGGTATGATCTGCTCATTCACTTCAACGGCCAGCGGTCGCCCAGCAAAACCCAGCGATGCCACCAGTTCGAGCACACTGGATCCGGCGGTTGCCGCATACGATTCGCCATTGACTGTAATGGCCAGCGAGGCGGCCTGATTTGAAGTGGGCTGCATGTCCGTCGTGGAGTTCTTCATTTATTTGGCCTTGCCGCCACCGCCTCTTGGCCGCGCCACATCCAGCAGCACAAACTCAGACATCGCAGGCCCACCGGCTTGGCCGCTCCAAGGGATTCCGTAGGCGGCAGTCGTGCCGGTTGAGGAATCAGTCACATAGAGCACCGAACCAGCCAGTGGAATGCCTCGGCCACGGCCCATGTCGCCCAAGCCAGAAATCAACAAAAACTTTGGATTCTTGGCTTGGCCTGCCTTGAAACCCAAGTCTTTGAGCACGTTGTATTTATAAGCCACCGCAAACTTTGAAGTGGTGGCATTGAGCACGCCGCCAGACAGATCGCCCGTTTCAAAATCGAGCATGAAGAACCCTTCGACGTTGCCGTCGATCGGCGCCGTACAAATCGCAAACGACTCATCGGCGAGGGATGTCACGGCAAACACCTTGGGCACCTGCCCTGCGGGAGTCGATGCAATCGAAGCTGTTTTCGCTCCAACCACAAACCCAGTGGCCAAGATGAACGCACCAACGACCAACCAAGCACACGCGCGAACGAACATGACAAACATGACACACGATTCCTTTCGAGGGTTGAGAGAATAGCGAGCGTTACTTTTTGGGCTCAGGCTTGGGTGGCTCAGGCTTGGCAGGCTCAGGCTTGGCAGGCTCAGGCTTGGGAGGCTCAGGCTTGGGAGGCTCAGGCTTGGGGGGCTCAGGCTTGGGGGGCTCAGGCTTGGGAGGCTCAGGCTTGGGAGGTTCAGGCTTGGCCGCAGGTGTCTGCGGCATGACAGACAGTTTAAATTTGCCCAGCGTGTGCGTGCCGTCGGCATACTGCTGATCCAGCGTGAAAGCCAGCACGCCACCGGCTGGAATCTTTACGTCTGGCGCAATGTCGAACGTGGCAGTGTGCGCCTTGCCGGTCTCGCCGCTGACGGCCCAGCCAGTTTCAGGCTTGTCGTCGATGGCCCCTGCCACGCCGTAGCCACCCTGCTCAAAGTCGGCCTTGGCACCAGAAAATTTCACGGCTTTTGGGGTTTCGTTGGATCCGGGCGGGCCAAACAGCACGCCAAAATGACTCACCACAAAATTGCCTCCGCCAGCGCGACCAGGCCCCTGCGCCGGCAGGCTGGCATCGGGCAGCGCTTCCAGCCGGAAGGCCTTGGGTTCCACGCCGGCCGGCACAACGGCCTTGAGTGTGTAGGTGTCTTTGGCGAGGTTGCCCGTCACTGTCACAGTGCCATCGGCCGCGATGGCACCGGTCGCTTTGGCCATGCTTTGAAACTGCGTGGGCACCAGCACAGCCCATGCCTCAGACGCCGCTGGGGAAACTGCTGGCGGTGGAGGGGTTGGCGTTGGGGGCGGGGGTGGCGGTGGCGGGAGTAGCTTTGCAACGGGCGTTTGGATAAGGCGACCGCCCACGTGGCTGCCCACAAAAAGTGTCTTGCCGTCAGGGGCAAACGTCGCGCACCACACGCTCGCCTTGGCTGGCTCTGGCCCTTGCTGTTCTCCCTTGGCCTTGATGTCCCACAGCTTGACAGTGCCATCGAGGCTACCGCTGACTAGCCGCGTACCGTCTGGAGAAAACGCAGCGCTTGTGACCCAATCTTTGTGGCCGGCAAGCGTGGCAAACTCTTTGGCATCCGAGGATGTCCAGAGCTTGATCGTGCGATCAGCGCCGGCCGTGGCCAGCGTGGCTCCGTCGGGCGAGTAAACGACCACCCAGAGGGCATCGGTATGGCCTTCCATCTTACTCTTTTCGGTGCCCGCTAGGGCGTCCCAGAGCTTCACGAGTTTGTCCCCTCCGCCGGTGGCAATCGTTTTGCCATCGGGCGAGAAAGCAACGCTCGTGACAGGCCCGGCATGCGCAGCGATTGTCTTGAGTTCCTTGCCGTTGGAGGTGTCCCAAACCACAACAGTGCCATCTTCGCCGGCGGTGGCCAATCGCGTTCCATCGGTGGAAAAGTCAAGCGATCGTACCCAGCCTTTGTGTTTCTGAAGATCGCTTTTGAGTGTGCGAGCCGGGAGGTTCCAGAGCTTCACAAGGCCGTCGTATCCCGCCGTAGCGGCCAGCGTGCCGTCCTTCGAAATCTTGACGGCCCACACGGCTGTTGGGTGGCCAACCAGATCCCCCACCCGCGACCCGTCGGCCTTCCAGACGATCACATCGCCTGGCCGGTAGAGGAGGCTCTCGCCGCCGGCCGTGACAAGCGTGGCTCCATCGCGCGCATAATCGGCCGCGATCACCCACCGCGACAATTCGGTAAGAGTGGCCGCAGGGGGCGGTGGAGCTGCGGGAGTCGCTGCAGGTGCGGCAGCCGGTGCGGGATTGCCACTGGCAATCCCTAGGGCGATGGCCACCACGAGGCTTTTTCCGATGAGCACAACGGCTTGCGAAACAATCCGGCACACTGTGCCATACAACGCTGTGCGATTCATCTTCGGGTTCTCCATTGTTCTGTTCAATACGTGTCGGTGCTGCGTGGCTCAAGAGC
>QWQH01000124.1 GCA_003670915.1 Planctomycetota bacterium
TGCGTCGTGGATGATTTTATCCCGTTCTTTATCGACGTCCGGAGCGATGCGATGCGTGACGCCGGTGGTGCGGCTGAGTTCAACCCGCTCATCGTACGTCGCGGCGCCGAGCCAGAGCGGATGGCCTTCTGCGTTGACTTCGGCCGATCGCCAGAAGCGAACGTGGTGCCGCTGCTTGGGGCTCTTGCCCACGGGCTGTTCAAAAGCAGCGTCTTGCTTGCGGTCCCAGAGATATAAATCGCTCACCGGCGCGTGGTCGTAGGGCTTGCGAACCACGACAGCCGCTACGATTTCAAGCGAGGTCTTGAGCGTGGTGGCGTCGGCTGCAAACCAGCCGGCAAGGCAGAGCGTTCGGTGCAAGTCTGTCTCGGAGCCGATGAAGGCTATGTTGACAGGATCCCCCTCATGTCCGCGTGAGGTTTTTGTGCGTTGCGGAGGATCGGAAAGGGCAGGGTGCACCGAGGCGGCCGGGAGTGTCTGGCACACCGCAGGCATCGGGCACACCCACACCCAGGCCGCGGCAAAGCTGGTAGCGAAAAGAATTTTTAAAAGTTGCATGGGATGACGGTCTCGCGTGAGAGAGAGAGGATATTTGTTTCGAGGGAAGGCGTTGGCGCAAGGCCAGCCGCCGGAGAAATCCTCGGGAGAGTAGCGATCTCACGAGATGCCGCTCAAGGCCATTAAACCCGCAGAAGCCGGTGCCAAATTGATGAACGAGTCATTGGAGATGGCTTGTCGGGCTCTGGCTCTTGCTGTGGCTGGCTTGCAATGCTCTGGCCCTTGAGGATGCAGTCGAGCGTTTGCAGGTAGGCGCCCATGGCGAGTAGTTCAGCGGTGGGGTCGGCTGGCCGCAAGGCTTGTTCATTCATAACCGCTTCGTAGAGATGAACCAGCGTGGTCACGGTATCGGTGAGGCGGGCTTCCTGACGGATGCGATGCCGCACGCGTGCGGCATCGGGCGGACTGTAGCGGTCTATGGCCGCAGCGATTATGTCGACCGTATTGACCAGCCGCAGGCTCTGCAGGCCGAAGTTCAACGGCCGGAGGTTATCGAACGTGGCCGCTGTGACCATCGACCCACAGCCCGCCAAGTCGCAGAGCACGACGGCACAGCCAACGGCCATGGCCTCGATCGCCGTGCGGCCCTTGGCAAATACCAGATCGTAGTTGTGGAACAGATTCTCGGGATGGCTCGTGGGATTGCCGCACGTACTGCCGTGCACATCCAGCGAGATGCCGCGGGAGAGGCAGGCAGCGCGCACGATGGCCGCGTAGTTGTCGGCCGCTGCGTGGTCGACGTGCTTTGCAGTGTTACTCAGGAGCAATGCGCGGGCTGGCTTATCAGGCAGCGGCTTCCGCGGCAAAAAACGGTCCATGTCGGCAAAGTTCAACAGCATCTGAACCTGTTCGACCGGAACGTTGGCTTCCCGGACAATGCGGTCTCGGCAGGCCAAGTCGACGGCAACGTAGCGGAGGATTCTGGGAAACCGGGGCGGCATTTCCTGCCACGGAGTCGACCCATGGCAAAACGAAACGGCCGGCACGCCCGGAAAGCAGGCCAAGGCCGTCATGGTTTCAACGTGATGGTGGCCGTGAATAACGTCCGGACGAAAATCCAATCCTGTCAGTCGCGACACCACCGGCACGCCAGCGGACCGCAGCAGTTCTGCCACCTCGCCCAGATCGGGACTATAGGCAACCGGTTGGTGGCCGAGGCGTTTGAGTTGGCAGGCTACGTCATAGGCGTACATCTCCGATCCGGCACGAGCGCTCAGCGTGTTGTTGGTCAGGAGAATTCGCATGGCTCTTGGACAACATTATGCGGAAGCAGTTTGCCAAATGCCTATGGCAGCACCGTTGTCTCCTTGCCCGCTGTCGTGCTGAGATCTCGCCACACACTCAGTTCAATGCTATCGGCAACGAAATGGACGCTGCCGTCGCACATGGCCACGCCGACACCGCCCGGATGCCGGCTACGGGCGCCGTACATCACAGCATTCAGGGCTGATGTGGCAACGACAGCAGGAGGATTATTGGTATGGGGATGTTGGCAATAGTTGGCCTGTGCATACACATCGGGTGCTGAGGCGTTTGGCGCAAGGTAGGCCGAAAAACCTGCGTTGTCGCCCCACCAGATCAATCCGCGAACATCAAAATTGGAGCTATTACGACTTATTCCGTTTACGAACTCACTCAATAACAGGGTGTTGGTAAGGCCGTCCCGAATCCTAGCGACCGGGACTTTCTTGCCCGACTCAAAGGGCGCACCAGCAAAAGTGACGCCATTGTAGCTCTGGACAATCTTATAGCCATACGGAGTGACCATCGTGGTCGAGTTTAACGCACTGCTGGCATCTATTCCCGTATTGCCATAGTTCACTGCGTAATTGTGTTTCGTCAGCGGCGGCGAAGAAGGAAATGTCGAAATCTGATCGCTGGGGCAGGTAGCAAAGCTGAACTGCTTGGTCGTCACTGCCGTGTTCGGCGTTAAGTGATACCACGGGGCTGCCGGCGTCGAGGCGCCTTTTGCACCAAAACCAATGTAGGCCTGAAACACGTTTTGTTCTTCCATGTAGGGCAGCAGCGCCACCAGCCACGTGCCGTGACAACAATCGGAGGGAGCCGGTGGCAGCACACCCAGCGATTCGTTGAACAACTGCATGCCATGCGACATTTGCTTAATATTGTTCAGGCACCCCGCCCGCCTACCAGACTCCCGCGCCGCTTGGATGGCCGGCAGCAGGAGCGCAATCAATAGGCTGATGATCGCGATCACCGCAAGGAGTTCGACGAGAGTAAAAGCGATTCGGTATTCGCGGGTAAAGAAGTCTGGTGGTCGTTGTGGTCGCATCAATAACCTCACGGTTGTGATTCAGGCACGTTGTCAGACGAATGATCGGTGGCGTTGCCTTCCATGAGTTCCGCCCATGGAAAATCCCAAATGCGACCACAAGTCTATGATTTGTTTGCAAACTTACCATCGCAGAAAACTTCGTTGCCTCGCCTGCGACGACCTGCCCATTAAAAAGCCATCCACGGCTTGCGAGGGCCGAAGTGGGCTCGAGAGCAGTGGGCGCTCGGGCCAGCGTTGGTTGGGTGAATCGGTCGCCTGATGCTGGCAGATCGTGGCATCGACTGGCAGCTGTGGACCTACTGCGGATAGCATGAAATGCTTTGTACGATCCATCCGGGCAATGCATGCCGAAGGTGAGACACATGCCGACCGATCCAACGCTGCTTGTGATCGGGCATCCCGGCCACGAACTGCGATCGTATGAATGGATGAGAAAGACGCGGCCCACGGTGCTGGTGTTGACCGATGGCGGTGGGGCCACGAACCATCCCCGGATCGAACGCACGCGGGGCGTTGTCACGCAGGCCGGAGCGGTTGCCGGACAATTATTTGGCACGTTCACAGATCGCGATCTCTATCGATTCTTGATCGATGGCACTCCCAAACCGCTTGTCGAGTGGACGAGCGAAGTGGCAGCTACGATTGCTTCCCTACGGCCAACGACGGTGGTGTCGGACATGATCGAGGGCTACAGCCCCAGCCATGATCTTTGCCGCTATCTCGTACGTGCGGCGATTGAAATGGCCGCCCGCAGCGGGTGGCCTGTGCGGGAGGATCTGTGCATCCCGCTCACGGGCAATCCACAAGAAGCGTGGGGTGGTCGCCTGCGATGGTCGCAAAGAATTGTCTTAACCGACGCTCAACTGGCTGAAAAACTCCTGGCCGCTCGCGGCTATCCAGAACTCTTGGGAGAAGTTGAGGCGGCCCTTACCAGCCACGGAGCCGCATGTTTTCGCAACGAATGTTTCTACGTGTCACCGCCCGGCAGCCTGCTGGACGACGGACTCCCCGGCGGGCCGCCGCTCTACGAATCGCATGGGGCAGGGCAGGTGCAAGCGGGGCTTTACGAGGAGATTATTTTATACCAGCAGCACGTTCGACCGCTTGTGTGCAGCGTGCGAGGTGCTCTGGGACTCTTGTAGCTGTGCGTCGGAAAAGACGCGTTTTCGATGGGTCGCGTCGGCTGGAATTCAATAGCCAAGGAGCCGGTTGCGTCGGTCCAGCCACTCTTGCTTGGCTGCGTAAAAAAATGGTGGCCTAAGGCTCGCGGGATACTCTTTGTCGATTCTGGCCTGTGAATCCAGCGGCTTCGGTCCATGAAAATGCAAAATGGCCGCCTCTGGATTCGGGCCCCAGTATGGTCGCCAATTCCAGATGTCTGGAAGTTTTGTAATGCGTTCAGAATAGAACGCGTTGATGAGCCCTTGATCCCAGCACAGACTCGGGAGGCGGCCAGCTAAGATTGCCTGCCGGCAGAAGGCATCAAAGCCGGGAGCCGTTTCCCGCAACTCCGGTACGTGCATCACGCTGACGCCAGAATTAAAATGACTCCCCGCGCGATTTTCAGGGACCATGCCCCAATGAACAACCGTTGGCATTTCGAGACGCCTGAGAAACAAAACATCGACATCCGTGTAAAGAACGTATTCGTCGTCAAAGAGAAATGGAATTTCCAGACGAAGCATTGCCCCTGCAGCAATGCGATATTCGTCTGGCCGCAGTGCGGCGCGCATTTCTTGGGAAAAACGGCTCCTGCACTCGATCTTTTCAACGTCAATGGGCGGCGATTCTCCGTCATAAAGCAGAACCGGTTCATAGCCCACCTGCCTAGCAGAGGCAATCGCTAGCGAGGCATATTCAACGTAGTGAGGGCTTGCCGCCGGATGATTGATTCCGAAGATGACCTTCATGCTACGTTTCCTGGAGTTCGTTTTAAGAAATATGCTGGCGTAAGGTGGGGGAGATGGCGAGCCTGTGTGGCCACGAGGGGCGGGCGTGTGCTGGCGGTGCGCATCTGCCGAAACTAATGAATGATTATCCGGGTGAGGTTGGCTTTGCGGGGGCTCGTAGGGCATGCGAATCGGACGTCACTTCGGCCAGTGTGTGGCATCGATTCCAGGCTGTGGGGCCATTGCCCATCGCTGCCGAGCATACGCCGAGGGCTTCAAAAAGTCTCGCGAGTTGCACCCGTCTCGGCACCGAGCTTTTGCGTTGCCGTTCCATCAGCCCTATTCCGCATTTCGTCCAAGAGCGAAGGGGCGGCAGTGTTGCGTGTCGCACCCCAGTCCTGTTCCGGTATTCGTCCATATTCATTATCCAGATTTAATTCCTGAACTCGTTGCTTCGCTGTCAATCCTGCCGGGTGAGATTCACCTCTACGCAACATTTTCCCCACAGGTGTCGCGAGGGTCGATGGAGCCACTGCGCGCCTGTGCCCGGGAGTCCCACGTTCTTCCATGTGAGAACAGAGGCCGCGATATTCGCCCGTTCCTCGCCAGTTTGGCAGAGTACGCAAGCGAAATTCGTTCCCGCAACTATCTCTGCGGTCTCAAACTCCACACGAAGAAATCACCTCACCTCACCTGCGGTGATGCGTGGCGACAGTATTTATTTTCAGAGTTGTGTGAAAATGCGAGCGAATGTTTAGACGCATTTGCGGGCAGCCCGCGGGTGGGGCTGATTGGGCCCAAGGGGCATCTTCTGCGTCAGGAACTGCACGCAGCCGCAAATGAAAAAACCCTTTTGCACGCCAGCCAGGCTCTCCTGGATTCGCCGCACGCGTACCGCAGAAGCAAGACTTTTGTGGCTGGCAGCATGTTTTGGTTTCGTGTGGAACCGCTGGTGGATCTGGCAACACAGGCCATGAATCGTCTGGGCGGGCTCTTTGAAGATGAAAAAGGCCAGTACGACGGCACAGCCGCGCATGCGTTTGAACGTTTTTTTGGAGTGTGGATCAGCGTTGCCAACCTGACCGTACAAGACACCAATGGCAACCAAACGCCGTGGAAGGGGATCCACCTTTGCTAGCGCTGGGTGGTGCATTCAAAGGGAAACATCGGGCGGCGTCGTCGGTTGAATGTGAGCCTGGAGAGATCGGCGGTGGTGACGCCGGGCGTGTCGATGCGAACAAAACTCTGGCAGACTTCTGAATAGGCAGCCACCGGTGCATGGACGCCCTTGGCTGCCAGAAACCGAAAGCCTGCTGGGTCGAGTCCCACGTGGCGAATCTGTCCGAGGCTAAAGGGAGCCATTCTCTGGCTGGTCACCATGACTGTGAGGCCGCGGTTGCTTACGAGCACTGCGGTGAGGCCTTGATCGAATGCCGTCGAACCGCCGTGCCTGGGTTGTGATTCTGTGAATCGGCCGTCGCTTATGGCCCACACCTGCCACTCGGCTGCCAGCGGCTCGGCCATCGCGACACCCGCCCACTCCGAGCTTCTGCCTCCGACGGCCAACCAAATGCTCGCTCCCACGCCCACCGCCTTGGCAGCACGCGCGGCAGGTTCGTCGCACAGGCACACAAAACTTCCAGCAATCTGCCGATCAAAAAACGCCCTTGCCAGTGCCGTGCCATCGGCCGGCGATCCGCCGCCCACGTTGTCCCCCATGTCCAAGAGGCACACAGGCCCAGGCAGGGCCATCATGCTGTCCATGGCTGCATCGACGCCAAGCAGCACGGGCAGAAAGGTGTGTCGATCTCGCCAGAGTCCGTCCCCGAGGGTTCGTGCATGGCTGGCCGCTGCCGCTGGGGAGTCGTTGGTAACGACGAGTGCGGCTGACCCCATTTCGGGCACATCGGCATAAGGAAACCCAAGCACAATGCTGGCCGAGAGCACTTCGCCACGCGCCACAGGCCCGCTTTCATTGCGATCGAACCGCTCATGCATGCTGGCCGCTGCCTGGTAGTGGGGTAGACATGGGAAGACGCCTGGGCTTTGGCATTCGATGTTGATTGCCAGAGGCGGAAAAGCAGCCGACTGAGTGGGGCGGATGTCTCCGGTAAGCGTGCGTGCCATGAGGCGTGCCGCCTCCATGCCGCGGGCTCGCTGATCGATGTGGGGATTGGTGCGATAGGCGATCAGGGCATCGGTGCTGTCAACCATCGACGCAGAGAGATTGGCATGCGGATCGATCGTGCCGATGATCGGAATCTCACCGACCGCCTCCCGGACGAGTGAGAGCCAGTGGCCGTCGACATCGCAGACATTTTCACTTGCCGTTGCCCCGTGTGGGGCGACGAGCAGGCCATCCAGTGGGCCCGCTGCGTCGATCGCCGAGGAAAGTATTTCCATGAGCTGCGTCAAAGCAAGAGCCTTCAAGGTGCCGTATGGCATGGCTCTGGCTGCGAAGATCGGCACAGCATCGATCTGTGCCCGATCCAGCCCCGCAAAGAATCCACCGACTTCGTGGTGAGCGTCGGCGAGGGCCGAGCGAATGCCGTCGCCCGTGAGAAGGAGATCACGGCGAAAATGATCCAGGTGCGTGCGTTCGGCCAGGAACGTGTTGGACTCCTGCAGCAGAGCAATTACACCGACTCGTGGCATGGTGTGAGTCTCCCTCGTGAACGTCGAGAAGGATCTGATCTTTCACAAGCATACGGAGCGTGCCAATACCAGTAGTCTTCAAGGACGTAGAAAAAGCCATCCCTGGCCTTTTCCAACTCGATTGCCCGCAGGAGACGCGCCGAGGGTTTCCGGGGCCGACGGCCGCCGCACCGTGCGGTTGAAGGCGTGTTGCCAGGCATGAATCCGTTTGTGGGCACACACAACGCCTGCATCCGGTGGCGATCGGCGGGCGATGAAAATCCTGCCCAGCCGGCTCAATCCGACGGCATGCCATGAATTGTTTCCCGCTAGGAAGCGATTCCGCTTGCAGAATGAACGTGATCGCAGATGATGAGGTGGCTATACTAGTTCGCCCAAGTCCTAGCCACCCCTTTAGTCAGCCACCCCCTTATGTGAGCGGCCAACTCTGTGTCAACCACTCTTGCGTCTCCTGTGGCCACCTCTGTGGCCGTTGATTCGATTGCGTCGGCGGGCCAGTCGCCACGGCGTGCCGTGCGTGGCGCGATCCATTGGGAATACATGGTACCGATCACGTTGGTTCATGGGCTGGCCTGTCTGGCCCTCCTGCCGTGGTGCTTTAGTTGGTCTGGCCTCACTCTGGCGTTGATCGGTACGAACGTTTTCGGCACGCTTGGAATTAACCTTTGCTACCACCGGCTGCTGGCCCACCGCAGTCTGACTGTGCCTCTATGGCTCGAGCGAACGTTTGCCACAATCGCCGTCTGCTCGATGGAGGATACGCCCGCTCGCTGGGTGGCCACGCATCGGCTGCACCACATGCATTCCGATGAAACTGATGATCCCCACTCACCGCGAGACGGTATTGTGTGGTCGCACGCTGGGTGGCTCTTTCGCCGTGCACCTGGACGGCGGACTCTGACGTTCCTCGAGAAATATGCCAGAGACATTTTGTCCGATAGCTATTACCGGTTTTTAGAACGCCGGCCCACGACCGTTCTCTATATCTACCTATTGCACGCTATGGCGTTTGGGCTGGTGGGCCTCTTGGTGGGGAGATTGACTGGTGGCGACTGGCCTCACGGAGTGCAGCTTTCGGTGAGTTGGCTGGTGTGGGGCGTGTATCTACGCACCGTTCTGGTGTGGCACATCACGTGGAGCGTGAATTCACTGACTCACGTCTTCGGCTACCGTTCCTATGCCACGGGTGAAGACAGCCGGAACAACTTGCTTGTGGCCTTATGGGCCATGGGCGAAGGGTGGCACAACAACCACCACCACGATCCGGCGAGCGCTAGCGTGCAACACAAGTGGTGGGAGTTGGATGTGACGTATTACATCATTCTCCTGCTTGAACGGGTGGGCTTAGCGACCGATGTCATCCGACCCCGTCATGTGCGGCATGCCCGCTAGGTTGTGGGCAGCTTTGTTTCTTCCGTGAAAACAGGAGCGTTTCTCGTATGGCATCTCGCGATTCCACTCTCGAAGCCTTGGGCTACCCGCTTGATCGGCTTACGCCCGAGGGCGGTCTGGTGGATGCGCTGGCAATCGTCGGGAACATCCTTTATGCCTCCGGGCAGGTTCCTTTTGACGGGCCGGATCTTACAAGCATCGGGAAGGTGCCATCCGAGGTAGGGGTGGAAGAGGCCACGAAGGCGGCGGCCTTGTGTGCCGCCAACGTGCTGCGAGCTGTGCGTCGCAAAATTGGCTCGCTGGATCGGATCCAGCGAGTCGTCCGAATTACAGGGTACGTCAATGCCGAACCCGATTTCACCGACTGCCATCTGGTGATCAACGGGGCTTCGCAACTCGTCAGAGACGTGTTTGGAGAAGCCGGCCGCCACGCCCGCACCGCGCTTTCACTGGCCCAACTGCCACTCGGCGTGAGCGTTGAAGTGGAGATGATTCTCGAACTCTCGTGACCCGCAGCCTGCACTCAGGCCGCAGTGAGGTCAGAATTTCTCGTGCGTGATGCGAGGCTCTTGGGTCAAAAGCGGGCGAGCCCGCGGGCCGATCGGCACGAGAGATGCCACACATCCAACGGCCATTTGCAGCGTTAATGCAATGGGCAGCATCCACAAGAATCCAATGCCATCGCTTCCCGTCAGGGGCTTCCAATAACTTACCAGCAGGCCGGAGGCGATGCCTGCTACGGCCCCCGTGATCGCGCCAAATGAGGTGGCTGATGGCACGAACATCGCCATAAAGAAGAGCCCTGCCAGTGGCGCTACGAGTATGTTCACAACCTTGTTGCCGACTTCAATAAGATTGCCGTCGATGCGGCTGATCGTTAAGCCGAGGAGGATCACGACTGCCCCGACGATCCACGGCAGCAATCGGGATGGCAGCGTGTGGTAAAAATCACTCGCGCGTCGGCCTGTAAGCCGCTCCACAAAGTCGACTGTAAGGACCGATGTCACCGAGCTCAACCCGCTCGACAGACTCGACATTGCGGCAGCCAACAGGCCACCAATGACCAAACCACGGATTCCAGACGGGAGCACCTTCGCAATAAAGAGTGGAAAAATGCCGTCTGCATTGGCAAGAATTGCCTGTTCCCCGCCGAGGACATCCGGGTGGGCGATGCTGTAGCCCAAAATGGCAGCACCCACCAGCGCAAGTGTCACTGTGACTGCGGCCATACACGCCAATCCCGTGAACAGCATCTGTCGGGCGGTGCGTGTGTCGCGCGTAGCCAGGTAGCGTTGCACTGCCATCTGATCAGAGCCGGCTGTGCAGCACTGCCACGCTGCCACCGACAGCGCAACACTCAAAAAGCTCACGCGCGCCGTCGGATCAAAGCCCAACGACGGCTGCTGCCAATGGACTGCCCAGCGGTCTGGCATCCAGCCAAAACCACCGAAATCAAAAGTGATGACGGCAATTGTGAGGATCGCTCCCCCGAAAAGAATGACTGTCTGCAGGACATCCGTGACAACCACCGCCTTGAATCCGCCCATCGACGTATACGCAACAGTGATCACGGCCATCGCGATCCCGATCAGCGGTGCCGTGGATGGGTCGAGGCCCATCACCGGCACCAACACGATGGATGACGTGGTGTGGATGATCAGGGCCATCCAGAGCAGGCGCATGAGAAGAAAAAAGAACGCCCCGAGTGTCCGCACGCCGAGCCCCAATCTTGCTTCGAGGATTTGGTGTGCGGTTGTAACCGGTTGCTGCATGACCAGTGGGATCACATACCGACCAATGAGGAAAGCGGCCACGGGCAGCCCAGCAAGTTGGGCGAGGATCATCGGGCCGTGCCGCACCAGTTCCCCAGGGATGCCTAGGTAGGTCAGCGTGCTAAACATCGTGGCGAAATAGGAAAGGCCGACTCCCCACGGGTTCATCGATCGTCCGCCGAGGAGATAGTCGTCTTGCGTTTGCACCCGGCCGGCAAACCACGCCCCGGTGCCGAGCATCACTGCGACATAGAGACCGATAATCGTCCAATCAAGGAGCGTCATAGCACATCACCGCCAGTGGTCGTAGCAGAAGCAGAAGTAAACGTAACAAGATCACACGGCTTTTGTGGGTGACGTGTAGAGGTCTCGAAGAGCCTGATCGGCCTGCGTGTGGGATCCACGAAAAACCATCAGCAGGCCGCACCGCGGATGGTCTGTTTTGTTGGGGCTACTGTAGTGAATCGTCTGGCAATGATGAATCAGAGCATCCCCTGGGGCGAGCGTGCCGATGAAGGGGTCAGACTTGTCAAACCCCACGGCAATCCCCATGGAGTTGCCCTGGATCCCGGAGGGTTGGTGCGGCAGCATCCCGCCGGCATGGCTGCCACGGATGTAATAGATGGGCCCATTCTGGTCGGTGGCTGCGTCGAGCGCAACCCAGATCGTGAGCACGTCGGGTGGTGACTGACAAAAATACGCGTTGTCCTGATGCGGTGGGACCCCCGAGCCGATGCGTGCCGGCTTGTTGAATGTCTCGACGGCGATGAGTTCCGGGTTTCCGTGGACGAGCGTGGCAACCAAACGGCGAACCGCAGGCCTGGCGGCGATTTCTGCGAAGAACGGATCGTGCTGCTCCATTCTCCACAGGTTTCGAACGGCTACTCCATCGGCCTCAAAGACGACATCGGTGGCCGGCAGCGACGGTGCGATTGTGCGGGTGTAGTGGTGCAGCCTCTCGCGGATTGCAGCTACTTCCGGAAGTGAAAAAAAAGAATTTACTCGAACGACGCCATCGCGCTGGTAGCAATCTTGAATCGCTTGCGAGCAGCCTGTGTTGTGCGGAAGCCAGTCGGGATATTCTGCCTCCAGTGTCGCGCGATACTGCACAAAGGCCGCTTCCGGTGCTGCTTCGTACGGGGGCAGGAGGGCTAGGGGGAAATCGGGCTCGGAAAGCTTGTGGATCACTTTATCATAGGCCCCGTCGATCAGGTTGGTCCCCACCGCGAAGAGCAAAGCATTCAAGACACCGCAGAGTTCACGGTAGAGTTCGCACAGTCGCTGCGAGTTGCCCGTTGCGCCGGCATGCAGGTACTCGCGTGCGCGTTTTGGATGACTTGACGCGGTGGATGCCAGCAGTCCGCAGGGGCCCAGCGGAGCACCCAGAAAATAACCTGGCTCCGTGAAGAAGTGCCGTAACTTCGGCGCCAGGGTCAGCAGTCCTGAGATCATGACAGGCTCGCCGCCGCCGTACTTCGTGGCCACCAAATTGGGGTGTAATTCGGCCAGTTCGGCATAGTCATGCGGCCTCACAAGGCGGCCAGAACGCATCAGGTTGTAGTGAAGAAACTTGCTGTCGGGAAAGCGGTCGCAGATGGCGGCAAAAACGCGACGCATTTCGACATCTGAGGTTGCCTTCCAGTTGGGCAGCGAAAACTGAAAGCTACGGATGCCTTGATCTTCGCAGAACGCGATGCGTTCAATCATGGTGGCCAGCGATAGGCTCACCACGCCCACCATTGGCGGGGCCCCACCGGCATCCTGCATCGTTTTTGCAAACAGCCTCACCACGTGCCGAAACACCGTTTCGGTGACGGCGTAGCCCTCGCCCGCCGTGCCAAAAATATACAGATCAGGGAGGCCGGCTGCGACGAGATTGGTGATGGTGCGAGCGAAGATTGTATCGTCGAGCGTGCCATCTGCCTGCCATGGCAAGCAGACTGTGCCCAGAACGGTCTGCGGGTAACGGGCTAAATCCTGCATGGAAAGTGATGCCTAAGACCCTTGAGATCACAAGAGATACGGTGAACGGCGAAAAGTGTATCTCACCAACGGATGGAGCGTCAAACGTTTGGCGGCCGTGCGGATACCAACTGCGAGTCCCCCACGCACGACAAGTTCCCCATTAAGAGCCGGTGCCGATGATCACCGCTGTGCGCATCGCGACGGACGTCTCCACGATCAAAAGTGCTCATCGCACGAGCCGAGCAAACCCGGTGTGTTTGACCGGGCCACCGATGCGGCGGCAGAGGATGTCGGCTGCCTCGCCGACGGCGTCGCGAAGCTCCACGCACACGTCGTCGAGCGCATCGATATAGGCATCCACGTGCCGCTTCTCGTGGGCCAACATCGCGTTGAAGGAACCGCCTGCGAGAAACCCCTTGGACAGCATCCGCACCGTCAGAAGCGTCACAAGCGCCGCGGCCTCTGGATGGTCGAAGACGAGGGATGCGTTTTCGGGACGGCCCGCTGCCCGTAGCGGCAGTGCATGTTTTTCCGCCAGCCTCTGCCAGCCCTCCATCATGAGCCCGCCAATCCGCCCGAGGTGGGCTGGCACGTCGATCCGCTGCATCTTGCCGACGGCCGCTAGGCCCGCGGCGGGGCCGACGCCCTCGGTCCAGTAGGCGCTTGAGATGAACGTCGTCTGCACGGCCTCCATCACGGGCCGAGTACCAATGACCGCGCCGAGTGCGAATCCGTTGGAGATCGCCTTGGCGAAGGCCGCCATGTCGGGCTCGACGCCGAACTTCATGTGCGCACCCCCGAGGCAGAGCCGCCAGCCGATCGTGATCTCATCGAAGACGAGCAGCGTGCCGTTTTTTGTACACCGCTGCCGCACCCCTTCCAGAAAACCCGGCTCCGGATCGATGCCGCGGGTCGATTCCATCACCACGGCCGCGAGGTTTTTTCCGTGGGCCGCGAAAACGTGATCGAGCTCATCGAGCCGGTTGTAGGCGAAGGTGTGTGTGAGCCCTCCAAGCGCCCGTGGCACGCCGCGGGGCTCGAGCCCTGGCAGGAGATGGCCGGCGAGCGCCAGGGTGCCGGGGCCGTCGGCACCCGACTGCACATCGGGAAGGTTCGCCGCGAGATACCAGTCGTGCCAGCCGTGGTAGCCGCAGATCGCCACGTGGTCGCGGCCGGTGAAGGCCCTCGCCGTCCGCACCGCCACGGCCATTGCCTCACCACCGGTTCGGGTGAATCGGGCCATCGCCGACCAGGGGTGAATCGCGATGAGTTTCTTGGCGAGTTCCACCTCGTCGAAGGTCTGCAGCGTGCTCATCGAGCCTGCCTGCACCCGGCGGATCACCGCGGCATTCACGTCAGGATCGGCGTAGCCCAAAATGCAGGCGAGGATGCCGCCGGTCGACATGTCGATGAACTTCCGCCCCTCGGTGTCGATCACCTCGCAGCCGCGGGCCTCCTCGTAGTAGGCAGGCCACTGGTCGGGCGCAAAAAGCTCCGGCCGCTTGGAGAGCAGTTGGGTGCCACCGGGGAAGATGGTCTTTGCCTCGCGATACTGTGCTTGCACGTCGACCGTGGGCCTCGCTGGTGGCATGCCCAGCATCTGCCGGGCCGCACCTCCAAAGATCAGCTCGATGTCGCGGTCGTTGGTGTACATCGTCAGGCAGGCCTGCCGCAGCGCAAGGAGATTTTCGATGCCCACGAGCACCGGCTGGGAGAGCGTCTGTTTCGACCAGTCGATCTCTGTGTCGTTCGTCCAGAGAAAGCCGTCGCCGAGACCCACGCA
>QWQH01000048.1 GCA_003670915.1 Planctomycetota bacterium
ACAAGTGGCGTCATACCCAGATCGATGATCTCGCGGTAGAGGCTCCGCAAATGACAGTCGTCGAGACACTCGGCGATCAGAAGCACTGCGTCGGCCCCGTGCACGCGGGCTTCCACCACTTGATAGCGATCAACCACAAACTCCTTGCGAAGCACAGGCAACAGGACGGCCGCGCGTGCCGCACGCAAATCCTTGAGACTGCCTCCAAAGTCAGCGGCGTCTGTGAGGATCGAGAGAGCTGCTGCGCCAGCCTCTGCATACCCCTCAACGACTTCTTCAACTGTTGCGCCAGGCCGAATATCGCCAGCCGACGGGCTTCTGCGTTTAAATTCGGCAATCAGCTTGATGGGCCCTGGGGCGGCGATCGCCCCAAAGAAATCTCGCACCTGGGGCGCGGCAGCCAACTGTGATTCCAGCGTGCGGATAGAACATGCGCTGCTGGCCACGGTCACCTCTCGGCGTTTTCTCACGACGATCGCATCGAGAAGAGTCGGTATCATGCTGAGCTATTTCTGGCAGGGGATTTTTAATGCCGAAAGTGCCGACGCGACGTGAATACCATCGGAATGCCTGCGGCGTCGGCTGCTCGAATGACTTCCGGATCTCGCTTTGATCCTCCTGGCTGAATGATCGCGGCAATACCGGCTCGCTGGATCAACTCGATTGAATCGGCAAACGGGAAAAATGCGTCGGAGGCGAGCACCGCGCCACGCGCCCGCTCTCCGGCTTTTTCAATCGCAATGCTCACCGCATCCACGCGGCTGGTCTGTCCCATTCCAGCCCCCACAAGGCTGGTGCCCTGGCATACGGCGATGGCATTACTTGTGAGTCGTCGCACGATAGTAAACGCGAAACCGAGAGCCTCTGTGAGGATGGCTGCTGGCACCGCTTGCGTGACAACCCGCCACGCGGCAGGGTCGTCAAAGCAGTCGTCCGGGAATTGAGCCAAAATCGCGCCCGCTACGCTCCGAAGCTCGAGCCCGGCGGTGGACTCCCACGGATTGCCCGACGGCAACTCCACCAGACGCACGCTGGCCTTCCATGGAGGCCGCGTGGTCAAAAGTTCGAAAGCTTCCTGCGTGAAGGCCGGGGCTGCGATCACCTCCACGAAGAGGCCTGGAGCGAGAAGCCTTTCAGCGCAGCTGCGATCGAACGGGCGGTTCACCGCCACGATCGATCCAAAGGCGCTGGCCGGATCGGCCACCAAGGCTGCGTCGAGTGCGACGGCAAGCGTAGTGGCCGTCGCAGCACCGCAGGGGTTGGTGTGCTTGACAACAACGGCAGCCGGCCCGGCAAGCAACCCAGCCAATCGTGCAGCAGCATCGAGGTCCAAGAGATTGTTGTAGGAGAGTTCCTTGCCCCAGAGTTGCTTGAGCCCGGCAAGCCCCAGGTGGGTTCCCACGGGAGCGTACAGTGCGGCTGACTGGTGCGGATTCTCACCGTATCGAAGCAGCAGTCGCTGCTCCAAATCGAGCATGAATCGGGATGGAAGCGGCGGCGCAGTGTCGCTCGGGTCTGCATCGGCTCGTGAAGGGGTTCCCAACGGCTGGGCAACTGCCACAAGGCCCGCGTATCTCGCCATCCACCTCGCGATTACCGCATCGTAGGTAGCGGTTCGCTCAAAGGCCCGCGCGGCCATCTGTCGGCGTTCAACCAACGTTGTACCGCCCCTCCCGATCGCTGCAATAAACTCGTCGTACTGTTCAGGACTCGTCACCACGGCTGTAAAGGCATGGTTCTTGGCTGCCGCACGCACCAAACTCGGGCCGCCAATGTCGATCAACTCGATCGCATCCGCCGGAAGGCATGCGGACTGTGTCTCGCTGCACAACTCACCCCCATCGCTCTGAAACGCTCCAACGACAGTCTCAAATGGATAGAGATTGACGATGACCGCATCGAACTGCTGGATGCTGTGATGCCCCAGCACCTCCAGATCGTCGGGCCGATCGCTGCGAGCCAGAATGCCGGCAAAGATATGTGGGTGGAGCGTTTTCACGCGGCCGTCGAGAATCTCTGGAAAGCCCGTGATGGCCGAGACGTCTTCAACGTCCAGCCCATAGCTGGCCATGGCTGTACGGGTACCGCCGGTGCTGGCCACTCGCACGCCAGCGGCTTTGAGGCCGCGAGCCAGGCGTTCCAGCCCCGTCTTATCAAAGACGCTCACCAACACGCGACGAATTGGAACAGCGTTCACCGGTTGCGTGCTCTTCGTATTTTGATGGTGTCTGTTCGTGCTCGTCGTACTCTTCGTGCTGTTGATGCTATTCATGGCGGCAATTAGAGCATCTCTCCCACTGGAATGGCAGAAGCCTGCGGGAATCATCCGGGAGATTCTGGCAATTGCACTTCGAGGAGCGTGCCGCCCTGCGTGCCGCGGTCCTTCACAACCACCCTGCCCCGAAGTTGCTTCACAATAGACTTCACCAAGTAGAGCCCCAGGCCGGTGCCAGGCGTGGAGCGTTCCAGTTCGCTGCCCAATCGCATAAACCTGTGAAACACTCGCGTCCGTTCGGCCACCGGAATGCCTGGGCCATTGTCGGCAACACGCACCGCCACCTTACCGTCGGCCAGCGACACTCCCTCAACGTGCACCTGCGGATCGGGAAGCGAATATTTCACAGCATTGTCGATAAGATTGCGAAACACAATCTCGAGATCGGCCGCACGCCCTCGCACCGTGAGTGGCCTGCGGGAATCTGCTTCGAGCGTGCCTGATTCTGCAGGCGGGCCGCAGTCGATCCGAATGCAGTCGGGCGACACTCCGTAACGCTGCGAAACAGTGTTGCGGGCATGCTGTAAGACCGGCTCAATGGCGGTCACATTTTCGCCGGCCCGCACCGTGCGTTGAACCGTCTTGGCAGCGTCGAGCAGATGGTCGATGAGAGTATCCAACCGTTCCACATCCTCCAACATAAAGCGGTGAAAATCCGCCTGTTGTTCGGGGGCCACAGGCCGTCGTGTGAGCGTTTGCAGATACAGCTTGAGCGAGGCCAGCGGGCTCTTGAGTTCGTGTGTCACGCTGTCAATAAAATTGCTCTGTCGCTGCGACAGCGCGATCGCCTTGACTGTAAGCAGGAGATACACGATCACGCCGGCGAGCACGATCGCAAGCAGCGCCACTCCCACGCCGAGGATGGCCCAATAAAACACAGCGTTCTTCGATCCCAACGCAGCGGCAATGCTCACCAGCACCCACCCCACGCCCAACGCAAGGATCGAACTGATCAGGACAACGCCCAGGATGATCGGCCAACTCTTCGAGCGACGGGGTTCCATGCGATGCACCGGGGCGACAAGAATGGGCACAGTCGGTTCAACTATAGCAGAATGGTGTCAACTCCTCGCGCACGCTTCCCGAGCATCATCCCTTCTGCTTGGTGTCGCACGGTAAAAGAATCCGACACAACTCAATCGTCCACGCTCTCACAAGGATCCCTCCCACACATTCCGATGCCGGCCCCCGACCACTCGAACGCCCGCCGACGCACACTGGCCGCCACAAGCGTTTGTAGTGGGGCTCTTGAGGTGCGGTTTGTGTGGGCCGTTGATCGTTGGTCGCATTGCGTCGTACTCGATGGACAGCCTGTCTGGCAATCGCTTGAGGGGCCGTGGCCTTGTGACCGAGATCCGGATTGGCCAGCATCGCCTGCGTTTGTGGAGATTGATCGCGTCGGCAGCGGACCATTGGCAGCCGTGGTGGCTGTGGGCCTCGCAGGCCGCACGCATTATTCGGTGAGCATCTCAGCCGATGCGCACCGGCCAGCTGCCCTGCTCTTCGATGTGGCCTGCCGCATCCACCAGACGCCGCAGTGGATTGGAACAAGCTATGCGCCGATGGCCGCATCGGTAACGGCAGAATCGTTGTTGGCTCGAGCCGTCATCGAACCCGTGTCGCAGTGTGTGCTGGAAATTGGCGATCCCATCGTGCAGTTGCGGGCCACAGGAAACGACGCCTCTGCCTCTGCTGGCAGTCCTTTCCCGGGGCCGACCACAGTGGTTTGGAGCTATCGAATCGCCCGGGCATCACTGCCATCTTGCGATCGCCCCGCGAATCGATCAGATTCGTAGTGAATTCTAATGCCTGACAAGCGTTTTTGTGGCCCCTGGAACCAGCCCATGTTTGACGTCGTCGAGCGACTCAAAACGGAATGGACCGACCGCTATGTGGTCGTCGACTCCCTCGCGCCTGAACTGGCCCGGTTTTCCAAAGCCACAGGCCTCGTGAAGACAGTCAACATGAACGGCCGCTGCCTCGTGGAGTTTGACCAATACAACAACATCGGCTGGTACGACATCGATCCATCTTTTCTGAAGATCGTACCAAAGCCGCTCACAAAGCCAGTTGAGCCGAAGGCCGCAAAGACCGACGCCCCCCCCAAGCCCGCGCCGACTTCCAAGGCCGCAACGCCCGCTGCGACGTCCGGCGTGAAGAAGCCATCGGTGGCCGAGATCCTCGCAAAAGCCCGTGGCGGAAAAGCGGCGTCAAGCGAATCGCCAGACTCGCAATCGGCCGCGACAGTCCTTGCGTCTCCCGCCGAGTCCATTGCTCCGGCCGCCGTTGTTGCGCCACCTCCTACAGCGTCGCCACTTCCTACAGCGTCGCCTGCAACGACAGCGCCAAAGCAGACCGTCGCTAGCGGCCCGATGCCTGCAACCACTGCTGAAAAGATTGCTTGGTGCCGCGTGCACGACGCCCAGGCCTGACGACCACAACGTGCGTGTGCCTAGTGAGTTCAGGAGGAACAGACGATGCGACTTTTCTTTGCTTTCTTCGCGACAGTGTGTTGCGTGTGTGCCGTGGGATGCGGGCGGCTCTCAAGCCATCCGATCGTGGGCGTGGCTAAGGGCGAGGTGGCTCGTAATGCACGGGTCGCCGAACTCTTGGGCGAGTCGGTCGAGTGCAGCCCGACTGTGTCGGGACGGGCCAATGAAACCGACGGGATCGCGACGCTCCAGTTTGAGGTCCATGGCTCCAAGGCCCGTGGCATCGTGGTCGTTGAGGGCAAGAAACTGGGCGAAGAGTGGGGAATCACAATGCTCGAACTGCGTCCTGCGGGTGGCGGCGACCATCTGGTGCTTACCGCCGATCTGGAAGAAAGCACCGGCACGGATACGCCAAAATTCGATCCGTCGGCAGCGTCCACGCCGGCAACGTCGCCGGCAGTGCCACCCGACGCCATTGAAATCATCGTGCCACCTGGAGGCCCGTCAGAAACGCCTAGGTGACGCCATTGGCTAGATCGCATTGAGTTGATGTGGAGCGTTGTGAAGCAGCGCCCTCAACCCGCGACGTAGAAACTGCTAAGCGGAAAGCAGGGCAAAGATCACGTTGAACGCGGCTTTGCTGGGTCGTTCAAAGCCGCCGCTCACCTTGCGACGATCGGTAGTTTGCAGCGATCGTGCCCGGCAATCCGGCTTGAAAACAGTTCTTTTTTACAAAAAAAACAAATTGTTTGACTCGCGTGAGCAAAGCTCCATAATAGTTCTGTCGACTGGCTCCCTATTCGCCCTCCCCCTTGCTGCCGCCGCGGCCGTTTCGTTTGCAGACGGCATCTCGAACGGCTGATGTTCTCGTCCAAACTATATCTTTTAAACACTTCTTTTTTACAAGCCCAGAGGCCCCGGGATGTCCCGTGGCCCCGATGGGCCAGAGCTTTCATTTCTATACAGGAGTTTCTTTCCCCGATGGCCCGTATCCGCAACGTCTTTGAAATTATCGAACTCTATGGTCACGACGAAAATTTTGAACCCCATACCACGTCTGAATTTACATCCACCAGCGCACCGGCTGGTTCGCGATTGAAACTGGATATCCTCGCCGAACGGATTCAGCGCGGAATGCCCTTGTGGCACCCAGAGGATTCGACCGAATCTTCCGAGGCCCTCCTGGTAACCGCCGGCGACAATCGGTAAATGAAAATCGCGTTGATCCGACGCGTTGATTCCTGTCCGCTCAGCGGTCGTTGTGGCGATTACTCGTCGCGACGACCGCTCGAACGGGCTCGAATGCCGACATCGATCTCCCGCTTTGCAGTATCGGCCTTGAGTTTCTGCCGCTTATCGTGAAGCTTTCGGCCGCGACCGATCCCCATCAGCAGCTTCACTCGGCCATTTTTGAAATACATTTTCAACGGCACAAGCGTGAGCCCCTTCTCTGAGGCGAGACCAGCAAACCGATTGATTTCGCGGCGGTGCATCAGGAGCTTTCGTGGCCGCTTGGGTATGTGGTTGAGTTGGTTGGCTTTGACGTATTCCGGGATGTCGCAACCGATGAGCCACACTTCGTCGCCGTTGACCCGTCCATAGGCCTCATCCAGCGACATCTTCCCGGCGCGGAGGCTCTTTACTTCGCTCCCCACCAGCGAGATGCCGCACTCCAGCGTGTCGGTAATTTCATATTCGTGTCGGGCGCGCCGGTTGTCGGCCACCACCCGCTCCACGGGCTTTTCGCTTGGCTTGGATGAGCCAACAGCACCGGATGGCTTGCCACCGGGAGCCGGTGGTTTCCCTGCAGCAGGCCGGCCAGGCGGACGGCTTCCCGGGCGGGATGGCGGACGAGTTGGTTTGGATGGACGCACAGATCTGGTGCTCGCGTGTGGGCAGCGGCTTTCGTACAGATTACACTGGATAGACTCTCCTGACATGCTCGGTTGATTCCTTCGCCAGTCCCGCCGTACGTCGCCCCCAGCCACACGCCTGCAACGAATTCCCCACGGAGCCGTTTTGCCGATGCACAGCAACCGTTTTTTCTGCCGACAGGCTGGGGTTGGCATCACCGTCGCTGGCTGGTTGGCAGCGGTTTGTATGTCCGCTGCCACAGCAGACAACCCAATGGGTTTTGTGGCCGGTTCCCAGCGGCCCGCAGGCGATGGGACAGCCATTGAAGTGCCAGGTGGGTGGATGGTGGCTTATAAGCAAACGATACCGGGCACCGACGTTACGTTTTCAATGGTCCCGGTGCCGGGGGGTATTTTTTCCCAAGGCAGTCCCGCTCAAGAGGCTGATCGCAGTGCCCAAGAAGGGCCGCCATTCGCCGTGAAGATTGCCCCCTTCTGGATTGGAAAATACGAGGTGACATGGTCGGAGTATAAGGCCTATATGGGAGCCTGCGATCTCTTCAAAGCCATCGAATCGGCGAAGCTTCGCATCGTCACGCCAGACAACCAGGCCGATGCAGTTACCGCACCATCCAACCTCTACGACCCGACGACAACATTTTCCAATGGCGAGGATCCACTCCAGCCCGCTGTTACGATGACGCAATTTGCAGCCCGCCAATACACCCAGTGGCTCAGCGGCCTCTTGGCGGACTTCTATCGACTGCCCACCGAGAGCGAGTGGGAATACGCCTGCCGCGCCGGCACGACAACCCCTTGGCACTGCGGCGGCGACGCTGCCCACCTCCAAGACTTTGGATGGTTTGCCGACACATCTGACGAAACAACGCATCCCGTCGGCCAAAAGCAACCCAACGCTTGGGGCCTGTACGACATGCACGGCAATGCGGCAGAGTGGGTGCTGGATGAACTTGTGCCCGGTGGCTACGCCAGACAGGCTGGACTTGGACAGCCCGTGCCGGAGGCGGTTGCCGCGGTCTGGCCCACGCACCTCTCGCCCCGCGTGGTGCGAGGTGGTTCCTATTATGATGAGGCCAGCGAATGCCGCAGCGCCAGCCGCCGAGGATCCGAAGACCTTGCGTGGAAAGAGATTGACCCGAATCTGCCGAAGAGCCCGTGGTGGTATACAGAAGAACCAGCGTTGGGCGTGGGTATGCGGGTGGTGCGGCCGCTTGCCGTCCCGGCAGTGGCCGAACGCCGCCGCTGGTGGCATGCTGATACTGCTGGCATCCAAGCCGACACAGACGATCGCATCATGCAGGGCCGAGGCGCCCGTGGCCTAGTAGACCCACAACTTCCGGCAGACGCAAAGGCTGCGGGAATCGCGAATTAGGCAGGCCTTGTGGATGCCGTGGGCGAAAAACTTTCGTGAGCCCATTGCGGATGGAAACAACCTGGTGGAGACAACTATGCATCGCTTCGCTGTATCGGCCACGATCGCCTACCTGTGCTGCGGAATACAAGCGTTTGCTCCCGCTCGAGATTGGCCCGACTGGCGTGGGCCCAACGAAAATCGGCACGTCGGAGACGACAACCCTTTGGTCACATCGTTCGATCCCGAGAAAAACACAAACGTTCTGTGGAAGAGCGATGAGGCCGGAGGCATCTCCACGCCGGTGATCATGGGCGGCAAACTCTTCACGCTTGTTCGGCATCAGCCCGGCACGCACCAAGAGGCCGAGAAGGTGGTCTGCCTAGATGCAGTGACTGGAAAAAAACTCTGGGAGAACATCTTTCATGTGTATCTCTCGGATGTGCCGGCCGAACGCGTTGGCTGGTCGAGCATCGTGGCTGACCCGACCACGCACACCGTCTTTGCGCACGGAGTATGCGGCGCATTCACGGCAATCAATGCTGCCACCGGCGACACGCTGTGGAACCGTTCTCTCCACGAGGAATTTGGTTTTCTCTCCACCTACGGGGGCCGCACGAATATCCCTGTGGTGTTTGAGGATCTTGTCATTGCCAGCGCCGTTGTGACCGGCTGGGGCGAGACGGCCCGCCCAGCACACCGATTTCTCGGGATGGACATTCGCACCGGCGAAGTGCGGTGGAGCAACGGCACCAAAGAACTCCCCGAAGACACCACCTACAGCACCCCATTCCTCGCCTCGCTGGGCGGCCAAGCGGCACTGGTCTTCGGATCGAGCGACGGGAGCGTCTGGAATTTCCAGCCTCGCACCGGGAAGGCCGTCTGGAGTTTTAAGCTCTCTCGCCGAGGTCTCAATGTGGCGCCGCTGGTAGACGGCGACACGATCTACATTTCGCAGGCCGAAGAAAATCTCGACAATACAACCATGGGCTCAGTGACGGCCTTCAAGGGAATCGGTTCCGGCGACATCACTGCGACAGCGGCGATCTGGCAGAAGAAGGGGGTTATGGATGGGCGATCCATGCCGGTGCTCCTGGGCCAGCGACTCTATTGCGTGGACGATGGGGCGAAGGTGTACGGGTACGACAAAGCAACGGGCCAGCAGGTTGGCCGGCCGCATAAACTGCTCGGCACAATCGTGCGAGGCAGCCCTCTGGTAGCTGGCGGCAAACTCTACATCTGCTCGACCGGGGGATGGCACGTGCTCTTGCCGACGGCCGACGGCCTCACGACTGTCAATCGCATGCGATTGGATGAGGACGACGAAGTGACGGCCTCTCCAATCGCGTGGAATGGCAGGATCTACCTGACGACTGGGGCGAGGCTCTATTGTCTCGGCGATGCATTGGCCGGAGCATCGACTGGAGATGGTGTGGCATTGCCTACTGGAACTCTGACTGCTGCGGCTTCCCGCACGCTTCCAGAGCATATATCGCAGGCCACCGCAGGCTCGCCCGGAGAACCGGCGTGGGTGCAGGTGATCCCTGCCGAGGCGCAAATAGCCGCTGGAAATTCGGTGCAGTTCACCGTCAGGCTGTTTGATAACGGCGGCCGATTCATCAAGGAATGTCCGGCTGATTTTTCGGTTGATCAAGGCGCAGTCACGCCAGAGGGTCGCTACACATCGCCCCCTGGCAAGCACAGCGGCGCAATCGTGACAGCAAAAGTAGGTTCACTCGAAGGCAAAGCCCGCGTGCGTTCGATGCCCCCGTTGCCGTGGGTATTTGATTTCGAAGACATCACACTTCTGCCCAACCCCAAGGGCGGTCCTCCACGAGGCGAGCCACCGCTGCCGTGGATTGGTATGCGATACCGCCACGTGGTGCGGGATGTGGATGGCTCCAAGTGTCTGGTCAAAGTGACAACGATCCCTAAGGGAACGCGGAGCCAAGGCTGGATCGGGCCGATCGAACTGCACGACTATCGAGTGCAGGCCGACTTTCGCGCGCAGGAAACTGGTGTCGAGGTGCCCGGGAATCCGACGCCGCTGGAAAAGGCCCGAATGCCTGACATGGGTCTTGTGGCTCAACGGTACACGCTGGATCTGATGGGCGCCAGCCAGCAACTCCAAGTGCGATCATGGCCGTCGCAAGTGGCCACCCACTTTGCCAAGACGATCCCATTTGCATGGGAGGCTGGCCGCTGGTACACGATTCAATTCGAGGCCCGCACCGGCATCGACTCGCGTGCCACAGCCGGTTCGGAAAAACCTTTGGCGAACGCGATTCTGCGTGCCAAAGTCTGGCTTCGCGGCGAACCAGAGCCCAAGGAGTGGACCATCGAAGCCGTGCATGAGGCTGGCAATCTGCAAGGCAGTCCTGGCTTCTTCGGCAACTCAAAAGACTCCGAAATCTCTATCGACAACGTGTTGGTCACCCCCGTCTCACAGGAGCCATCCGCGCACTGATACGCACCACCATGAAAATCATGAAAACCCTGAAAACCATCCGATCCATCGACACATTCTGTGTCTCGATTCATGTCCCGAGCCTGCTTGTGGGCGTGTCGTTATTCTGGACCGCTGTCTGGGCCGAGACCCCCAACTGGAATCAGTGGGGCGGATCGCCCTCTCGCAATAACGCGCCTGACGCCAAAGGCATTGCCTCCGAGTGGGCCACCGGTGATTTCGACGGCGACACGGGCCTGTGGCTCCCCAAGACGAGCACCAATATCGCCTGGGTCGCTCCCCTTGGCAGCCAGAGCTATGGAAATCCTGTGGTGGCTGGCGGCAAGGTCTATGTCGGCAGCAATAACGGTAAGGGATATCTCAAACGCTATCCGGCCGCGATCGACCTCGGGTGCCTGCTGGCCTTCGATAGCAAAGACGGCTCATTTCTCTGGCAGGATTCGAGCGAAAAGCTACCCACTGGTCGCGTGCACGATTGGCCGCTGCAGGGAATCTGCTGCGCACCGCTGGTCGAAGGAGATCGGCTCTGGTACGTGACCAGCCGTGGCGAAGTGAAGTGCCTCGATACCGAAGGCTTTCGCGACGGCGAGAACGACGGCCCGTATACCGCCGAGAAGGAACAGGGGAAAGACGAAGCGGACGTTGTCTGGGTCCTCGACATGATGAAGCAACTTGGAGTCTCCCAGCACAACATGTGTTCCTGCAGTGTGACGAGCGACGGCGACATGCTTTTTGTGAACACGAGTAACGGCGTCGACGAGGGGCATCTCAATCTGCCAAATCCCAATGCCCCCAGCTTTTTGTGCCTCGACAAACGCGATGGCAAGGTGCTCTGGTCTGACGGTTCGCCCGGCTCGAATGTTTTGCACGGGCAGTGGTCGAGCCCAACCTACGCCGACATTGGTGGAGTGCCGCAGGTGCTCTTCGGGGGCGGCGACGGGTGGCTCTACTCATTTGATGCCAGAGGCGAGGCTTTCGATGTGAAGGGCGAAGGAAAATCGTCGACTGTCGGCTCCGCTCGGGCCAAGTTGCTCTGGAAGTTTGACTGCAATCCCAAGGAGTCGAAATACACGCTCGGCGGCCGAGCCGATCGCAATCACATCATTGGCACGCCGGTGATCGACAAAGGGCTTGTCTATATCGCTGTTGGCGAGGACCCCGAGCACGGCGAGGGAGTGGGGCACCTTTGGTGTATCGACCCAACAAAACGAGGCGACACGAGCCCCGAACTGGCTGTCAGCCTTAAAGACCCTACCACCCCCCTGCCCCATCGCCGCAACCAAGCCGTGATCAAAGAGCAGGGCGAAGTTGCCAGGCCCAATCCCAATTCTGCAGCGGTCTGGCACTACCCGGGCTTCGACGCTGATACCAACGGAAAACTGGACTTTGAAGAGACGATGCACCGCACGTGCGGCACCGTTGCAATCAAAGATGGGCTGCTCTTTGTGGCCGACTTCAGCGGCCTCCTTCACTGCCTTGATGTCACAACAGGCCAACCCCACTGGACGCACGACATGCTGGCTGCCAGTTGGGGATCTCCCTTGATTGTTGACGGCAGGGTGTACATCGGTGATGAAGACGGCGACATTTCGTTATTTGAGCTTTCGAAGAAAAAAACTCTGCTGGGTGAAATCAACATGGGCAATAGCGTTTACTCCACGCCGATCGTGGCCGGCAACACGCTCTACATCGCCAACAAGAGCCACCTGTTCGCAATCCGTAAAAAAGACGACTAGGATTTCCGATCCGTCAGCAGGCGGATCGCTCTAGCCATCGATCCTGTTTACCGTCACATGTATCGTCAAAGGAGTTCCCATGCGTTGTGACAACGTCCGCGCCCCCTCTGCCCACAGCCTGGCGGGAAAACTACTCCTTGGAATGGTCTGGTCGCTCGTGGCCATCCGCTGCGACTGGCCCGCTGCATGTCTGGCCGCCGACGGTCCGCTGTCGCCGAGCCAGACGCTCTCCGGCCAGTTGGTGCAGGATGCAGAGCGGATCGTTTTCTTGGGCGACAGCATTACCTACGACGGCCGCTGGGTGGCGATGCTGACGGCGTGGCTGGAATCCTGCGGAACAACCGCCGAAGTCATCGATGTTGGACTCAGTAGCGAAACGGTCTCGGGTCTTACTGAAAACGGACATGCCGGCGGGAAATTTGCACGGCCGGATCTGGCAAATCGTCTGGGGAGCGTTCTCCGCGTGACGCGGCCGGATCTGGTGTTTGCGTGTTACGGAATGAACGATGGAATCTATCAACCGCTCGACAAGGAGCGATTCGCGAAGTTTCAGGACGGAATCAATCGCTTGCATGCGGCTGTCGAACAGTCCGGCGCCAGGATCATCCATCTCACACCGCCTGTCTACGACGGACGGCCCGACAAGCAACACCCCGCCGGGAACGCCGATTACGACGCAGTGCTGACCGAATATTCCAAGTGGCTGGTTTCAAAGCGTGCCGATGGCTGGATGGTCATCGATGTGCATGGCCCCATGAAAGAATCGCTGCAAGCGAACCGGGCCGTCGATCCGACGTTTACGTTTTCTCCCGATGCAGTCCACCCCAGCGATCTGGGCCACTGGGCGATCTGCCGTGCTGTGTTCCAGGGACTTGGCATTCATGGCATTCATGATGGTCATGGTGGTCATGAAGCGGCCAGTGCCAACGAATTTCCGTTGGCACTGGCCGCCTTTCTGCCGGAAGTGACGTTCCGGTTAAAGGTGCTTCGAGATGCGTATCTGTCGGCGGCAGGCCACAGCCGTCCCGGCGTACCCGAGGGTTTGCCATTGCCTGAGGCCGAGGCACAGGCAACGCACCTCACGGAATCGCTCCGCTCCCGACGCATCTACCTCAACGGCAAAAAACTCTCCAGCGGTGAGTGGAAGGCGTCTATCCAATGGCCTCAGCCACGCGTGGTCGATCCTGGCCCGGCGCCGGCAATGCCAGCGGTTGTGCCACCAGATGCAGTTGTGCTCTTTGATGGGCAGAGCCTTAGCCAGTGGAATGGCGGAGAGAAATGGTCAGTGGCTGATGGAATTGCCACCGTGCAAGGAGGCAGCATCCAAACCAAGGCGGGCTTCGGAGATTGCCACATACACATTGAGTTTCGCTCGCCTTCGCCGGCAACAGGTGCAGGCCAAGGCCGCGGCAACTCAGGCGTCTATGTGATGGGACGCTACGAGATCCAGATCCTCGACTCCTTCGAGGATGGCACCGACGGCCCAAAGACATATCCCGACGGCCAGTGCGGCTCGCTTTATAAGCAACAACCGCCAGCCGTGAATGCGTGCCGGAAGCCTGGCCAGTGGCAGACGTACGACATCCTCTTCACGCGACCGCGATTTTCTGCCGATGGATCGCTGGAGCGTTCGGGCCGCGTGAGCGTGCTCCACAACGGCATCGCCATTCATTCCAACACCATCATTAAGGGCACCACAGCATGGCACGAACCCCCTGCCTATCAACCGCACGCCGACGCCTTGCCGATCACCCTGCAAGAGCACGGCAATCCGGTACAATTTCGATCCATCTGGGTTCGTCCATTCGAGTCCGTGGTGGCCCGTTGAGTCGATGCCTTGTGGCTCGCAGTCTTGGCCAGAGCTAACATTGGCTGACGGGGGCTATCGGCCTTCGCCCGTTTAAGGCCCAGAATGGCCTAAAAAGCCTTCACTTGCTGGTTCTTTGCGACTGGCCGAGGAACCTGCTATAGTTTCCGCCGGTTGGTTCGGACGATGTGCCTCGTAGCTCGGTTACTGAATACTCTTGCCGCTGCTCCCTGTTCTCGCCTTTACCGCCTGGCGGACCGCCACTTATGGTCCATTTCGACGCGACCCCGAAAACATGTTTGGGTCGCCGGTAGGAGTTGATTTTTC
>QWQH01000053.1 GCA_003670915.1 Planctomycetota bacterium
CAGCCGAAGGCGGCCCCTGCCGAGGCATCTACGCCACGATGCCCGTGCCCGCCGACTGGCCGGAGCAGAAAGTGAAGGTGGTGAGCGAGGATCTTTCGCCCGACGTGCGAGCCCTCCGCTACCGCACGCTGCCCGGAGGTTTGAAGCAGATGATTGTGGAAATCCCCGACTTGCCATCAGGGGAAAAGGCGCATGCCATCGTGACATTTTCGCTGGATCGCGCGGCGATCGTAGCCCCCGCAAACACAGCTTCGCTGTCGATTCCAGCCAAGCCCGACCGCTCGCTCCGCACCTATCTGGGGGCCAGTCCATTCATCGAAACCCGACACCCCAAGATCGTCAAACTGGCCAAGGCCACGGGCGAAGGCCTCGATGGCTGGCAGAAGGTGGAGGCGATCTACGACACGGTTCGAGAAAAGGTGGAGTATCGCAACGGCGACTTAAAGGGGGCCGCTCGAGCGCTTGCCGACGGCTGGGGCGACTGCGAAGAGCTCACCTGTCTATTTATCGCAATGGCTCGCGTGGAAGGGATCCCCGCCCGCACCGTCTGGGTGGAGGGCCACTGCTATCCAGAATTTTACCTCGTTGACGCAGAGGGTACTGGCTGGTGGTTGCCTTGCCAAGCCGCCGGGGCGCGTGCGTTTGGAGGCATGCCGGATCAGTTGCCGATCCTGCAAAAGGGAGACAGCTTTCGGGATCCCGATCGACCCGCACAGACGCTGCGATACGTCTCGGAATTTATCCGCGGCGCGGCAGTGGACGGCGGCGGCTCGCCAAAAGTCAGTTGGATCCGCGAAGCGGGCTAGATCGCATCTCGGATAGCTTTAGCGATGGTCGGCGCCGCTGTACATCTCGTCCATGCCAAAACGACTGCTCGACTCTTTGGCCACCGGTGTAAACCACCGTGGTTCGATCGTCATGCCCGCCTCGCGCCACGCTGCTTCCAGCCGATCACCCGCGAGCTTCACGATCTTTTCGCGGCCGCGGCCGGCGAGCGTTGAACGATCGGCCCACGGCGTCACGGGCCCATCAAAGCCAGCCTTCTGGGCGTGCGTGAGCACATCACCCATGTTGATGATGCCGGTTTCGCCAGGCATCAGCCTGCCCGTGTGGGGCAGTTCAGCCGCCGCCACATCTCGCAGTGCATCCGACAGACGCACTTCCACGATGCGGCCCTTTGGCACCTTTGCAATCATGTCCAGCGACTCACCCGTAACATGCATCGCCCACGCATCCACAATAGCGCCCACTGCTGTATGGGATGTGGCCACCAGACCAAGCAGCCCTTCAAACGTGTGAATAAACTGATGCGGTTTGCCTTCTCTGGCTTCGGCCTGTGGCACAATCGAAAGCCCCAGCATAATTTTGTGCAAAGCGAGCATGTCGCCCAGCGTGTCGAGCCGCTTGCGGTGCAGTTCGAAAAAATCTTTGAACGGATGCTCCTCTGATGCCGGTGCGATGGCCGCAGTGGCTCGCGTGGCTTCTGTGGCCTGAGCCAATTCCAAAAGCCGTGGCAAGGCTTGCAGTTGCCGGTTGTAGGTGTCGTCGTCGGCGCCCAGATCCACAGGCAATTGAAATGTGGCAGCCTTGAGGCGAGCGCTCACCATGAGCCGACGGGCATGCTCCACGCCGAATGTGTCGGCCTGCTGCTGGAAATCGACGATGTCGATATCCATGGCATCAAAGCCAAACGAAAGGGCCAGTTCGATCAGTTCGCTGGGACGTCCGGAGAGCGGCAGGCACACCGTGCTAAGATTGCGAAACATTTGAAAAGAGTGCTCCTAAGTAAAAACAGTCCTGCGGAAAACGGGCGGGGCAGCAGTATGACCGACTCGGCCGGTATTTTGAAGGTGTCCCCTCAACGCCCCGGTCCCAATCCACTTTTCAATCCACGTGCCAGTCCCCACGGTACCGCAGCGAACAGGTAAACCCACGCCCATGTCGATCCTTGAGGCCATCACGCTGGGCGTTGTGCAGGGACTGACGGAATTTTTGCCGGTCTCCAGCACAGCCCACCTGCGGATCGTACCAGCGTGGCTGGGCTGGAACGATCCGGGCGCAGGTTTTTCGGCGGTGATCCAGTGCGGCACGCTGCTAGCTGTGTGCGTGGCGATGCACAGAGACATCGGGGCCTTGGTGGCGGGCCTGCTCCAAGGAATTCAAACGGGCCGTCCGCTGGGCACGGTCGAATCGCGTACGGCGATCATGGTTGGCGTCGGCACGCTGCCGATTGTGATCGTTGGATTTGCAGCCAGGCATCTGATTCGAGGCGAGGCCAGAGAGTTGGGGGTGATTGCGGCGGCGATGTTTTTTGCCACCGTGCTCTTGGGCGTAGCAGAGGGCGCCTGCTGATGGCGTGCCCGGCACGGGCAGCTGGGCCGCGATGGCTTGGCAGGCGTGCGCTTGAGCGATGGCCTGACGATGGGACTCTTGCAGGTGCTGGCCCTGATTCCGGGCACCTCTCGCAGTGGCGTGACGATCGCCTCCGGAATGCTCACTGGTCTGGACCGCCGCACGGCGGCTCGCTTTTCATTTTTACTCTCGCTGCCTGCGGTGGCTGCGGCGGGCCTGCTGGAAGCCTGGCAGCAACGCGCCGAAATTTTCGGCTCCCAGTCTGCGGTGGCTGCGGCGACCTGCGGCATACTCTCGGCCGCAGCCGTCGGCTTTCTGGCTATTCGCTGGCT
The DNA here is from genome assembly GCA_003670915.1 of Planctomycetota bacterium. Lineage (GTDB taxonomy): Bacteria > Planctomycetota > Planctomycetia > Pirellulales > UBA1268 > BAIKAL-G1-2R. The sequence continues at coordinate 2,685 of QWQH01000053.1, forward strand.
TCTGCAACTGCTCACAAGCCACACGCTCTGGCCGTTCATCGTCTACCGCCTCGCCGTGGCCGCCCTGCTCGTCGGATCGTGCGGCCTGCCCGGTGCGTCTATGGCAGTCCAGGAAGGAGTGCCACGAACGGAGGCGATCAATCGCACCGCTTCGTGGGGAGGAGTCGCAACAATTTTTCTTGCATGCCGTTTAAGTGTCTATGGCGATCTTTCAGAGGATTTCGTGGCGGTTGGTCGCGTTGTTGGGGATAACCCTCGCGTTCCACGCTGCCCGGGCGTCCGAGGAAACACGGGCTTCCCCGGACACACGGGCGTCCCCGGACACACGGGCTTCCCCGGACACACGGGCTTCCCCGGCTGGCATCTGCGACGACGCCACCTTCTTACGGCGGATCTCGCAAGACCTCGTCGGGCGGCAACCCTTGCCTCTGGAAATTGATGCGTTTCTGTCAGATGCTTCTCCCACCAAGCGAGCAGCAGCCATCCACCGTCTGCTGGCCGACCCCGAGTGGGCAAGCACATGGGCCAAGTATTTTCGAGATGTCATCCTCTACCGCCGCACCGATGACCGCGCGGTGTACATGGCCAAGCCATTGGAAGCGTTCTTGACCGATCAGCTTCACGCAGGTCAGTCGTGGAGCCACATCGCCCGCGAAATGATCACGGCAACGGGGGCGGCCTCCGAACATGGCCAGACAGCCATCATCATGGCACAGATGGGTGAAACCTCCGACATCGCCGCCGAAGTGTCGCGGATCTTTATGGGCATTCAGATCCAGTGTGCCCAGTGCCACGATCATTTTACCGACCGCTGGAAGCGTCATCAGTTCCATCAGTTTGCAGCGTTTTTTCCTCGCGTGGAGATCGATCGCAGCCCAGGGCACGGGGCCGATGGCTATACGGTGGTGTCTCGTGATCGGGATCCTCGCCGGAATAAAAAAAAGCCCGATAACCCTCGTCGTGGCGATCTGGAGCACACGATGCCAGATCTGCACGACCCCTCGCAGCCTGGCACGGTGATGCAGCCTCTCTTTTTTCTCACCGGGCAATCCCTTCCGCTGGGCACCAGCGACAGGGACCGCCGCCAAGCCATTGCCAAGTGGATCACTGCCCGCGACAACCCTTGGTTTGCCCGCGCCTTGATCAACCGACTGTGGGCCGAACTGGTAGGGGATGGCTTTTATCGGGGCGTTGACGACATGGGGCCCGATCGCACCGCCCAGTCTCCGGAGATACTCGACGAACTCTCGCAGGCTTTCGCCGATTCCGGGCACGATGTCCGAGGCACCTTCCGTGCGATCATGGCCTCGGATGAGTATCAGCATGCGAGCCTTTCGCGGGCGAACCCCAAACGCGAGGGTTTTGCGGCCAACTGCCCGCAGCGACTCCGCTCCGACCAACTCTTCACGCAGATCTTAGCGGCCGTTGGCGTGGATGAATCGCAGGTCGGCAATGGCCCGTCAGGCAAGCGAGCGAAAAAACAGCAGTCAAAAAAATCTGTGGGTACACAAGCCGGCCGCAGGCAACTCAACGTCCCCAGGGCGATGTTCACACAGGTGTTTGGTTACGACCCGAGCCTACCTCGCGAGGAGATTGTGGGCTCGATTCCACAGGCGTTACTCCTGATGAATAGCCAACCGCTGTCGATCGCCATTGACGGCAACCGACGGTTTACGGCCCTTGGGCAGTTGCTCGCTGCGAACAAAAGCAACCGCGAAGTGACGGAGCAAGTGTATCTGCGAGCCCTCGCCCGCTCTCCCACGGCAGATGAAATGAAGACGTGCCTCGACCACGTGCAGTCATCCGAGAACCGCGAGGAGGGCTTTGAAGATGTCTTCTGGGCCCTGCTCAACTCAGTTGAGTTTGTCTATCGAAAGTAATTCGGAAAAGTAAATTTTGGCATCCGCCTGCACGCACAGAGGTTGAAAAACATGCGATCCTATTACGGCACTCGCCGCCACCTCCTTCGGATGCTTTCGGCAGTCGGCGTTTCTGGTGCACTCGGCTGGGGGAATGCCGTTTCCTTGCATGCGGCCGATCTCCGCAAGCGAGGCAAGGCCTGCATTCTCCTATGGATGCAGGGAGGGCCATCGCAGTTTGAAACGTTTAGTCCGCTCGAGGGGCATGCCAACGGTGGCGGCACGCGGGCGATCTCGACCACTGTGGCAGGGATGCAATTCGCCGAGTATTGGCCCCAGGCCGCGCGGGTGGCCGATCGGCTCGCTGTGATCCGCTCAATGACGAGCAAGGAAGGGAGCCATCCGAGGGCCAGCTACTTCATGCACACCGGCTACCTCCCCAACCCCAGTGCGAGGCATCCCACGCTTGGCTCGATTGTGGCCAGCCAGTGTGCATCGCACCTCGGCGGTACCACAGGCGATCTACCGCCTGTGGTGAGGATTGGCTCGCGTGGTCGCAATGACTCGGGGGCGGGCATCCTGGGGATGCAGTGGGACCCTTTTGAACTGCGGGACGCGGAGCATAATCCAGCCAACACCCAGCCCATGGTCGAAACGGATCGCCATCTGCGTCGGCTGGATTTAATGGAAAAGCTCGACAGAGGCTTCGCGAAGGCATTGCCACAAGAAGCTGCCGATCATTCGGCTCTCTACAAGCGAGCCACACGGATGATTTTCAGCGACGGCATGCGGGCTTTCGATATCCAAGACGAGCCACAGAGCGTGCGTGCCGAGTACGGCGAAGGCGGGTTCGCGTCGGGCTGCCTTTTGGCCAGGCGACTCATCGAGAGCGGCGTCTCTTTTGTGGAGGTGGTTTCAAATGGATGGGACACCCATCAAGACAACGCTTCGCAGGTTGAGAAACTCTCTGGCGGAGTCGACCGGCCGTTTGCGGCCATGGTCCGCGACCTCGAACGCCGCGGCATGCTCGACGACACGTTGGTCATTTGGATGGGCGAATTCGGTCGCACGCCTCAGGTTAATCCTCGCGGCGGCCGCGACCACTTTCCGCGCAGCTTCAACGCCGTGCTGGCCGGTGGCGGCGTGAAAGGGGGGCAGGTGATCGGCCGCACCGACACAGCAGGCATCGAGGTAACCGACCGCCCTGTGACGATTCCAGATCTGTTTGCCACGTTCTGCAAGAGCCTTTCGATCGATCCAACGGTTGAGAATATGTCCCCCTCAGGCAGGCCCATCAAACTCGTGGACGGCGGCAAGGCCGTGGCCGATTTATTTTAATGGCGTTGCCAACGGCGATTTTTTCTGGGGAGAAAAGTTGTGTGGGTTTTTTCCGCTCTTTTGTGTGCGTCAGGGCGATTGCTCACTGGTCTGTGGGTTGCAGCGTTGCTAAATCCATCCCCAGCCGCTTGAGTTTTTTATAGAGCGTGGTGCGATTGATGCCCAACGATCGGGCGGCCGCATCCCGGCGCCAGCCGTGGCGAGAGAGGGCGTCGATGATGAGTTGGCGTTCTGGCTGGGCCATGGCGTTCTTGAGGCCGCTTGTGGCAGAAACGTTCGGGCTTGCCGCCGGGATCCCAGTCCCGCCCGCGGCCACTGCCGGTGGTAAGTCCGTAATCTCGATCCGCCGGCTGCGGCCCATAAACACTCCCCGTTCAACGGCGTGTTGCAGTTCGCGAACGTTGCCTGGCCAGGCATGGTGCAGCATCGCGTCGAGCGCAGCGGGTGTGAATCCATCCACGCAACGGCCGGCCTTCGCTCCTGCAGCAACGAGGAAGTGCGATGCCAAGAGTGGAATATCGCTCGGACGACTGCGCAGAGCCGGCATCTCGATCGTCACAACATTGATTCGCCAGAAGAGATCGTCGCGAAACCTTCCTACCGCTACGAGGCCGGCCAGATCCTCGTGGGTAGCCAGGATCAAACGGGCATCGACGCAATGGGTGTCGGTGCCACCGACCGGTTCAAACTGCATGTCCTGCAACACGCGTAAGAGCTTGACCTGCATGCATGGCGACGCAGTCGCAATCTCATCCAGAAAAATTGTGCCTCCGTCAGCCTGGCGAAATTTTCCATCTCGGTCGGCTGTCGCGCCTGTAAAGGCGCCGGCTACGTGTCCAAAGAGCTCGCTTTCGAGTAACGATTCACTCAAGCTGCCGCAGGCCACTTCCACAAACCGTTGGCGGCGGCGATCGCTTGTTCGGTGGATCTCGCGGGCTATGAGCGATTTGCCTGTGCCGCTCTCGCCGGTGATGAGCACGGTGGCCGGTGTGTTGGCGATGCGATTCACGATGTCCAACACGTGGTGGATCGTGGCATGGTTCCCCAGCACCATTGAAGCGTTCGCGTTGGGGTCGCTTTCTGGAACCTGACGCAGACGGCCCGCCCGACAGGCCAATTCAATGGCCGCGAGCAATTCGTCGTCCCGCACCGGCGCGTTCACAAAGGCGTCGGCTGTGGGCAATGACGCAGATCGCCCTCGCGTGGCCCAACCCATCGACGCTGATCCTTGCGGATGAGGTGGCAGCATGACCACCATTCCTGTCAGAGGCGAGGCTGACCGCACCGCATTGAGCAACCGTTCGCCCGCATGCTCCGGCAACAGTCCATCCATCACACATACATCGCAGGCACCTCGACCGAGCACCTGCATGGCCTCGTCGGCATTGCCTGTGGCGCTTGCGTGCCAGCCGAGGCTGCACAGCCACTGCGCCATACCGGAAGCCATCCGGCGGTCGTCGTTGACCACGATTGCGCGGCCCGGTGGGAGCGGGTGATTCGCTGAAAGCGCAGACAAAGCGTGCAACGGCATCGGGAATTCCTAGAGATGGGTAGAGGGACACGAAGAAACGAGTAGCCAGATGAGCAGAGACATTTTCAGCGTTCGAAAAAAATCTCTACCAGTTCCATACGTCGCAAAAGGGCGACGTCAAAGTCGCCGTAGGCAGACAAGTCACCCAGAATGTCATCGGCGGCATGGCAAAGCCGGTACAATCGGTGCGAACGGTACGAGGGCCGCTCGTACCCCTCGTACGCTTTGGTCCGTGCGTTGGTGGGCCTACTCGCGAGGCGTGCTGCCACTGGGCGTGTGTGGCTCGGAGTGATGGTTGTCGCCGTGGGCAACCGCATCGGCAATGCGATCGGCAGCCGGTCCAAAAATGAGTTCCCTATTCTCGAACAGGCTCTCTGGATTTTGATCTAGCATGCGCATGCGACGCTTTCGAAACCAGAAGAATGCCACGACGGCCAGCACGCTGATGGCCACCGCTGCCACCGTCAGGCTGCGTTCGGCGGAGTGGATCAGACCGCTGATCCGGTCTCCAAAGGCGTACGAAAGTGCGAAGAAGGCGCTGATCACAACCGAAGCGCAGACGAAATCGGCAAAGAGAAACCACCGGTATTTCACGCGCAGCATCCCCGCGGTGAGATAAAAAGGACTCCGCAGGCCGACCAAAAAGCGGGCCACAAAAAACGCCTTAATACCGTGCTTTTGAATGAGATCCTCGATCGTTTTCTCGCGTTCGTCCGTGAGAAAACCAGACCACCACGGGTGCGCTTTGAGCACCCGTGCCCCAAAGAAGCGGCCGATTCCATACATCAGGCTATCCCCCAAAAGCGCTCCCACCAAGCAGGCTGGGAGTGCGTAATACCAGTGCAACGCACCGGCGCGACTGGCCACGCCTGCCGCGATAATCGGCACTTCTTCCGGCACGGGCAGGCCGATGCCGGTGAGCGTGAGAAACAGCACAATGCCGAGGTAGGACCCCTGCTCAAACCACTCGATCATAGGTGTCGGTTAGCGGGGGCTCGTTGGGTGATCGGTCGAAAGGCTGCGAATACGAAAAAACGGGAAATCGGCTGAGGAAACAGGATGAGCGCTTCACTCTAGTGTACCGCAGGTTCACTCAAAAAAAGGGAACAGACTTTTTTCCCAGAACGCCGCGAAAAAAAGAGCTGCTTGCCGTTCCTTCACCCCAGCAGACTCGATTTTTACACCACCCGAGTCACTTCCACGCCCGTCCCGGGCTGGATGGCAAGCGTCCGTTCGTCGAGGTTGGCGGTGAGCACTTGGACGCTCCCTGATGTGCGGGCCGGCACCACGAGAATGGCCGCCACCGTTCCCCCCTTGGGCGCTATCTGGGCCAGCCCAGCCGGGCCCAGCACGTAGAGCGCAGTGGCCAGTGCGTCGGCGTCGGCCGCGTGCGGCGCGATCACGGTGGCCGACAGCACTCCATCGGACGGCCGTCCAGTGCGGGGGTCCATGATGTGGCCCAGTTTCTGGCCTCGCTCAATAAAAAACTGCGTACCCGAACCGCTTGTGCCTAGGGCACTCTTTTCAAGCGTGATCGTTGCCAGTCGCGTGTCTGGCCTCAGCGGATGCCGCAGGCCGACTCGCCAGCCTCGACGCCCTGGCACATCTGGCCCTTGCACACCGATCGCTCGCACGCTGCTCTGGCCACCGTGTATCAGCACGCTGGCCACCCCATCTCCGGCCAGTTTCTGGATGGCGGCATCGATTGCCCAGCCCTTGCCGATCGCACCCAAGTTCAGTTCGACGCCGGGCCGTAAGAATCGCACGCGACGTCCCTCTAGGTCGAGATCCACCAACGGCATTCCAGACGCGGCTCTGGCAAGAAGAAGTTCCTCGTCGGATGGCGTGCGACCCTGCCGCTTGAGAAACCCCCACGCGCGCACCAGAGATCCTGAGGCGATGTCAAAAGCTCCCCCAGTGAGATCAAAAAGCTTCCGGCAGTGCACGAGCAACTCAAAGAGATCCTCAGCCACTGGCTGCCAGTGCAATCCAGCCCCGGCATTGATGGCCGCCAGTTCGCTGGAGTCGCGATAGACCGTGATCCGCTCTTCGATCGAATCGACCAGATCCAACGCATCGATGGCCAACCCCGTGGCATGGGGCACTTCGCCGGCGTTGAATACGACCTCGAACCGACAGGCCATCGCCTCTCGGCCAACGACCAGCGTGTGGAGTTCAAGATCCGAGTTCATTGTTTGAGCAGTTCACAGACTCCACACTCTTCTAGCTCGCCTCTTATCGCGGCGCTAGGCCGCGGTCGAAGGCATCTTGATCCCTGCGAAATACCGCGAGCACTGTGTCGAATCGCTCCAGTGGAATCCGATACACGGGCTGTTCGCCTGTGTGAGCGTGGCAGTGCGCCACGAGCAGCCTGTAGAGAAACTTGAACAACTGCCTCGGTACTCGCAGGCTGCGGAGGCCATCGAGCAACCGCCGCTGATCCACCTCTGGCTCGAAGAGCTGGGACAGCGTTGCCGCCGGCTCACAGGCGCTGGCTGCCTTCACTCGGGTGGAGGCAATGTCGTAGAGCGTCTCGCCCGACCATTCCAGCGAGGGCACAAGATTTTGCTTGTCGAGCCTCGCTCGCTGATTGAACTGCTCGTCTTCGCGTTCGATAAACCGGTAGAGTTCGATCGGCAGCAGCAACTTGAATCCAATGCCTGGCGACTTCAGGAACTTATTGTCGAGCATCGGCCACATGACCTGTTTCATCCGGTCGGCCGAGCCATTGATAAGGTGCGGCTCGTCCAGTCGATCCACGATCACCACCATGCCGGCATAGCCCTGCGCGGCCAGAATCGCCTGCAGTTTTGCCAACAGTTCGTAGCGGTCATCGCTGCGAGCCACGGTCGGCAATGGCTGGCCAGCCAGATCTACTTCCGGCATCCGAGAAATCGCTCGGGCCAATTGCCCAACGGTGCGGTTGCCGGTGCGCATGTTGCGCACGATCTTGAGTGCCGTCCACCACGCTCGCACGCGGCGCAGCACCCACGGACCCCATGCGGCTGCCACGATCAACCACGGCCACCAAGCCTTCGCCCAGTCGAGAGACTCTCGCGAAATTCCTACCGCCAAGGCCGCGACAAGCATGAGCGTTGCGATCAATCCCAGTGCCAGCGGCCACAGCCCCAGCCACGCGCAGTAGCCCACTCGTCGCCGCAGTTTTTGCCAACGCGATGGAAATGTTTCACCAGTGGACTGATCGTAGCAGGCAGCCAACAGGGCCAGATCGCGAGACTGCGGCCCCGTGAGCTTTGCGGCAGATCGCGAGGATGGCGACGCGGGATCGATCATCGCGTCCACGAGTTGCGTCACGGCCAGCGAGAGAATTGCGTCCATGTGGTCCCACAGTTTCCACTGCGAAAGCACTTTCTCGACCGGACGGCTGGGGCCCACTCGGCTGACAAACCGGTCGAGGAAAGGGTTGAAATCGTCGTACAGCACGACAAACGTCCGGCCTGCGGCTTGGGATGCGTTGTGCCGCTCAAACTGCCGCACCATCTGTAACTTCAACGCGGTTTTGCCAGACCCTTTCTCGCCGAACACAATCGAGGTGCTGGGGTCGGCCGGGTCGCCGTAAATTTTGTCCCATGACGGGTGAAATGTCGTTTCAAGGCAGGTGCGTTTAAACACCGTGTCGTTCTGCGCATCCTCCTCGGCAAACGGATTGCCGGCAATGCCGTGATGTTCGAGAAATTCTTGGATTTTCATCAGTGTGCTTGGGTTACTTACCGGCGGCGACCATGCCCTCGACCATTGTGCGGAAGCCGTCGGCGTGTGCGGCGACAATCTTCCCTGGTCCGTAAAACTTCAGAAAGTAGTTGCCAGCCTTGGGCGTTTCCACAATCGCGGCAAGCATTCTGTAGTCGGGGCGATCGATCGACTTACCTCCGGCAAACGGTCCGCCGGGCATGTCTTTAAACGTGCCGGACAAATCGACAAGCGTGACGCTGCATCCGGCTAGCTTGAGCGTTTTTGTGACAGCCTTCTCTTTCGTGCTACTGCCATCGGGTTGCGAGAACTGCCCGTACCAGCGGTCTACGTTGGCGGTCACACTTCCGCCGGCACCCATGACCGTCATCCGGCCAATCTGGTCTGCAACGCCAGCGTCTGCTGCCGGAATCGAAAACTCTGTCTCCACAATGCCCGACTTGGGCTGCACGCGCTGCCAACCAGCGGGGGCCTCAAGCGAAAGCGTGTCTGAAGCGATCGTAAAGGCACGCGTTTGCTCGGCCACCTGCGCAGCGGCTGTGCTGTTGGCTCTAGCGGCCCAGAGCAGGCATGCCAAACAGGGCAGGAGTGTCCAGGCGGCTGCCACACAGAACCGGCGTTGGCGAGGACTGCATTGCGAGATGCGCGTGGAGTGTGATTGCATGGTAATTTTCTCCGAAAGATGACAAGAAGTGGAGCCGGGAAAGAACCGGTCAGATTCTATCACAATCAATTTGTGGGCGTGGATCAACGACCATTTTTTCACGCCGTTTGAACCGGCAGGAACTCAGGCAGTGGCTGAAGCGTCACCATTTCAGCCAAGCCAGCCTTCACCATCTCCTTGCCAGTCACATAACGATGGGTCTTGATCCATTCGCCGATCAGAGCAGCCGATGCGCCAAAGAGATCGCCCAACAAAACGTCCATGTCCTGTTCCAGTTCTGCAAAATGTCGCGACCACTCGGCCGCTTCGGTAATGCCGATGTGCTCCTCGCTCTGCCACTTCATTGGGTGGAAGAGAAACACGCTGTAGGGAGTGACGAGCCGGCGCGTGCAGGTGGCGAACGGCCACAAGGTCGCCGACGAGCACTCGCCGGTGACGATTCCCGTGGCCCGAATGCCACGCAGACGCATGAGCGTGACAAGCGACATCGCGCAGTAAGGGCTACCGCCAGGCGAATCAAAATAGATCGTGCACTCACCCCCCGGCTCAATGCTGAGTAAACGATCGGTCATATCGGCCTCATTGTCGGTGAGGTCGCCCACGATGGCGATTTCCACTGGGCCGCGTCGCTCGTCGGGGTCCGTCTGCTCTGGTTCGCTGCGTGGCCTCGATGATCGTGGTGGCATGCTCTGTGCATTCCTTCTCTTGAAAGCGTGGGGCACTGTTTGAAATACCTGTGGAGCTTGAAAACAAAGGCTGAACGACTCCTCCGGAGTGCTCCGAGCGTAAGACGGCAAGCCCTCCCAGAGCAAGTTCAGGGCAGGAGACCTTGTTTGAACCGGCCGATTCACCCCATCATGCAGCAGCCAATCCGTGCTTTGCCCCACAACTTCTCAAACCCATTTCCAAAGAACGCACCTGCGGAGCACGTCGATGGGAATCGAGGCCTACTGCCCCAACGGACATCGCATCAAAGTCAAGGACTCCTTCGCTGGAAAGAAAGGTGTCTGTCCAACGTGCGGCATGAAGTTTCGGATTCCTCGCGAAACGGACCAACAAGAGGCGTCGCCATCAAAGCCAGTGGCAGGAGCCGATGTCCAAACGCCCCTTCCATCGGTGGCGGCAGCAGGCACGAGCCCTCCGCTGGCCCAGTTACTTTCTCTGGATAAGAAAATTATAGCCACACTGCCTCGGGCGGTGGCTTGCAACGTGGCCGCTTACCGTGGGCCGCAGCAGCCCGTCGCCGAGCCCAGCGACTCACCGGCATGGCCGGCATTGGATCAGCAGCCAAAGCAGTCAGAAGCATCGCTCCACACGGAGTCACGCTTGGAGCCGGAGCCGGCATGGAATGTGCCTGCCCCACCCGATCTCCATCCGGCGATTGCAGATCGCACCGATCTCGTCTGGAGCATCGCGTTTGCTGGCGGTGAACCCACGGCCCCCATGTCGGCGGAGTCGATGCAGGCTTGGCTGGATTCGCAGCAACCCACTGGGGAGGAATACGTTTGGCGATCCGATTGGCCCGAGTGGCTCCCCTTCGACGATGTTTTTGGCTCAAGGGGGTAGGGGTTGGACGGTGCTTCTTTTTAGCTCCGGTAGTCGGCGTGGCAGGAGTCGCACGATTTCTTGATGGCGCCGACGCTAGCTCGCACGCCGTCGTAATCCCCCTTGGTCGCCCCTTCCCTCGCTTTCACAGCGGCATCCCGCATGGCCGCGGCGTATGCGCGATAGCCATCGTCGTCGTGATACTCAAAATCCTTTTGTTGGATCACCTCGCTGATGACAGCCACCATTTCAATCTCATGCAAAACTTTTTCCACCTGTTTTGTGAAGTCGGACTTGGAAGCGATCGCACCGCCTAAAAATTCGTCCGCCACTTCCAGTCGCGACATCAACGCCGGCCGGGCCGCCACTTGGCTCCAAAGAAAGTCGTCTTCCCGCTCGGCTTGCGTTTTGAGCGGACTACCGTCGAGCAGTGTTTCGAGATCGGCTACGCGAGCCCTCGACTCGGAAAACGATTGATCGGTGCCAACCTTACAATTGAAGCCCACGCGGGCAAAGAGATCACGGGCCGTGACGGCATCTTTCTTCCACCGCACATCCCCATCGTGGGCGGCAATCACACCGAAGGCTAAGGCGACCGAGCTAAAACCCTCGCGGGCTTTGTCGTACCCGCCTCCTTTGAAGTCCGACGGAGAGGCGACGGCTGCGGCCACGAGTCCTTTCGTGTCTTTGATCTCGTCGACGAGCGTGTCCGGCGAGACAAGAGACGACCACCGAAACCCGCCGGCAGGGGCCGATTCCGACGGCGGCGAGTCTGTTGCCTCGGCACGTGTTGGTGCCGATACCGAGCCAAAATCTGGGCGATCGCCAGTGAGCGTGAGAAATGCGTCGTCAAAAAAACTGGCTTGGGATGCCTTGTCCCACGTTGGCCCCGGTGGCGTTGCTCGCAGTCTCGCCTTTGCCACTG
>QWQH01000128.1 GCA_003670915.1 Planctomycetota bacterium
GAGATACCTGCCAGGCCGAGTGGACCGGAGGCCGCACGCTGGCTACCGACAGCGGGAAAACGACCAGCGGAAAAATTCGTGTAAACGCTGGACGGCTCTCGGAGAGCCCGCGCAAAACGATTCGCCAGTGCACGGAATTGTGCTTTGAAACGAACGAGTGCATGGCATCGGCTGGAATATCGATCATAAAATGCGACTCAAAGCGGCCACCGGGTGCCAGTTCTACGTCGTGCCACTCCTTCACTCGCTCTCGCCAAACGACGAGACGTTCAGTACGAGTGTCTGTGCCCTGACGGAATGTCGCGAGTTCCTCGACTTCTAAAAATACTTCCAGCGTCCGAAAACGGCCCGTACCTGCCTGCCCGAGCAGCACATCGTAACTGCCTCCAGGAACCAAGGGATGATCTGAGATTTCTAACTGCGTCGGCCCCACGGCTGTGGCCAGCACAAACGTCCATACAAAAACAACGATGCCTCCAATGCCAACGGCAACAAATGGCACAAGCACCATAAGGAGGATCCAGTCTGTCTTGCCACTGAGCAGATCAAGACCGGCACCCACGGCCAGCACAAGCACGAAGGCATTCCAGAGCAACGCAAAAAGCCCAAAACCAATGAGCGTCCAATTCTCAGCACTCTCCAGAGGCAACCTGTATCGCAGGATCGTACCGGGAGAATTCACAAGATTTTCGCACGTGGGCACGCCCGGATGGCCGGGGGCGTCTTGGGCAGCCTGCCCCATGGTGTCGAGGAGTTCGGACAACCCCATCGAAGCAGCGCGATGTTCCTCTGATTTGCCCCAGACGCGAATGACTCGCATCACACCTGAGCCACCAAAAGCCACAAGTGCTCCTGGGAGGAGCAGCGTGAGCAACCACATCCACCAATCGTATCCGTGCTGTAACACAACGGTATCGGGATCGGTTGGGGAGTAGGCCACCGTGCCTGATAGAACCAACCCGCCAAACACGAAGCCCGACACCAGCAGCACGGCGTAGAAAAGACCTTCACCAAAGGAACCCCACGCCTGCGAGCCAGTGCGACGATGGCCGCGCTTTTTGCCGAAGAACCGCGGCAATTTCACGGCGAATCTCCTTCAGTCTTCGTGCGCGGGCAATCCCATCTAGAGTCGCAGCGATGCTTCCACCGAGGATTGACCGCTTTGTTGCAGAGTCCGGAAGAATCCTATCTTCTCCAATGAGCGATATACTTCTTCCAGCGTCTTCTCACCAAAGTTGGAGATGGAGAGTAGGTCAGACCGGGTGCAGTTAAGCAAATCATGCACCGTAAAAATTCCCTTCTCTTCCAAGCAGTTCGTGGTGCGAACAGAAAGGCCTATTTCAGCCGTACTCATTTCGAGCTTTTCGGCCATCTCATCTGACTGTGTGAGGTTCTTGTAAGGAATGCGAGGCATGGGTTCCCTCCCGTGCAGGTATTTGAAAACGGATTTTGACGATTCTCTGTCCGTGTTTGTTGTGTGACCTTCGGGCCACAACCGCCCGCGTGGCGACGCTCCTGAATATAATCTAAACAGTTGCGATTCGCCTACCTGTGTCTGTGCAGGCCTGCCCGGAAGCCTTGCGCCGCCCCCCACGATTGCCTCCTTTGAAGGCCATTCAAATCCAGTGCCACAATACTCCCTCGACGCTCTCAACGAATCTCAGCGACAGGCCGCCACCCACGTGGCAGGGCCGCTTTTAGTGCTCGCTGGGCCAGGGAGCGGCAAAACTCGCGTGGTCACACACAGGATTGCTCACCTCATCTCACAAGGGGTGCCAGCCAGACAGATCGTGGCACTTTCATTCACCAACAAGGCCGCCAACGAGATGCGACGCCGGGTAGCCCAGCTCGTTGGCCCACAGCCTGTCGAAATGAGTACGTTCCACCGATTTGCTGCAAGGCTTCTACGGGCACACGCACGGCTGGCTGGCCTCACAAGTGACTATTCCATTCTGGATTCGAGCGATTCAATTTCACTCCTGAAGCGTGCCGCCAAAAAGCTCTGCTTGGCCCTGTCGCACACGCCCATCGATCGACTCGCTGGCATCATCAGCCGCGCTAAAAATGATTGCCTGACACCGGATAGTTTCGAGCCTCGCTGGGGCCGGCCCGCCGATGAAGTCGCCAAAAAGCTTTGGCCTGTGTATCAAGAAATGTTGCTGGCAACCAATGCAGTCGATTTCGACGATCTGCTTGTGCACGTCGCCAGCCTCCTGGCCGATAACCCTGACCTGCGATCCATGCTTGACGCCAAACACCGCTGGATCCTCGTGGATGAATATCAAGATACCAATGCCGTGCAATACAGCATCCTGCGAGGGCTTGCGATCGACCATCCAAACTTAGCCGTAACGGGCGATCCAGACCAAGCAATCTACGGCTGGCGAGGCGCGAGCATCCGTAATATCTTGGAGTTTCAACGCGATTATCCAACCGCTGCGGTTGTCACGCTCGAGTACAATTACCGAAGCACCGCCAATATTTTGGGCACAGCCGACAGGCTCATTGCCAACAATACACGCCGCATGCCGAAACGGTTCATCACGGCAGCCAAGCCAGGCGAGCCGGTACGAATCGTACTCGATGCCACGAGCCACGATGAGGCTGATCGCATTGCCGGTGAGATCGCCCATGCGTTAAGCACAGGAAAGCGATCGCCTCGCGACTTTGCTATTCTCTTTCGGACAAACGCCCTATCGCGATCGCTCGAGGTTGGACTGCGGAGTAGGGCCGTGCCTTACCAGCTTGTGCGAGGGCTCGAATTTTTCAAGCGACGGGAAATCCGCGACATCGTGGCCTGGCTGCGATTACTCAAAAATCCTCGCGATGACGAGGCACTCCTGCGGGTTGTCAACGTACCGCCCCGAGGCATTGGCAAACAGTCGCTTGATCACTTGGCCTCGTGGGCAGACGGTCGTCATGCGAGCCGCTTGGAGGCGGCAACGCAGGCCGGGATAATCCCAGCAATTTCCAAACGCGCGGCCGGTGCGTTTGCGGCATTCAGCCGGCTGCACAGCGAATTAAGCAAGTGTGCTAGGGCTGAAACAGGCGTGGCACCACTTTTAGAAGCCGTTCTCGATCAAACAGGCTATCGACGGATGCTCGAGGAAGAGGAAAACGAGGAGGGCGACGACCGATTGGCGAACATCGAAGAGCTTCTGACAGCCGCCCTGCAGCACGACGAAAGCTATGCGACAGGCGGCGGGGCCGACGCGACAACGGGCGAGCCTCGTGCCGCAGAGGACGACTCCCTGGGGTCGTTTCTGGAGACCACCGCTCTTGTTTCCGACACAGACGCTTGGGACGCCACCACCGAGCGGGTGTCGCTCATGACATTCCATGCCGCCAAGGGACTGGAATTCCCTGTGGTCTATCTGGTGGCGATGGAGGACGGCATCCTACCACACGAGCGGAGCCTCGATCAGCCAGAACAGTTAGAGGAGGAGCGACGTCTTTTATTTGTTGGGATCACGCGAGGCATGCAGGAGGTTCACGCCAGTTGCGCACATATGCGAGACTACAGAGGCACCCGACGCATCTCGGCGCCGAGTTTATTTTTAACCGAGATGACTGGCACTGAAACCGTGCTCACTGGCGCCATGGCCCCAGGAAGTGGCACCCAACCCATGGGCTGTGCTCTTGATGGCGATGGATACTTCAACAACGAAGATCCCTACGCCGACAGCGACGCGACACCGTCTCCCATACCTTCAGCACTTCCAAGGCCCGATGGACTTGTGCTTGAACTGGATGGTGCCGAGGTGGCTGCCGAGCAACCACGCCCTCGTAAAGACCGCACGCTTGCGTTTGAAACCGCTCGAGACCTCGCCAATCGGCTGGCCATGCAAAGCCGTGCACCGCAGCCATTCAAAAAAGGCCAGCGCGTACGGCATGCTCTCTACGGTGTAGGGTTAATTACGCGATTGAGCGGCAGCGGACCCCGCTGCGTGGGCACAGTCGCATTCGAGGATCCCATTGGCACTCGCACGTTCATGCTCTTGCACGGGGCAATTGAACCTCTTGAGTGAACACACGTAGAGGGAATCGAGTGCCCACACGCGTTGTTCGTTCGGCTTACCGCTAGGACTTCTCGACAGAACACGCGCCTCAGACAGGGAAACCCTTTTAGCCGTTCCCCTGGGGAACTGTCCGTCGAAGGGGAAGCAGCCACTGCATGAGCGGGCCAGCGGCCAGCGATGTGACCAACGAGAGCACAACGAGTGCCACATACACGCTTTGGTCGATGATGCCATTTTCCAGCCCGATTCCAGCCAGCAACACTCCCATTGCCCCACGCGCATTCATGCCGCAGCCCACGGCCAGCGATGTGCGGCGATCCAGTCCGCTGAGTCGAGCGGCTCCGCTGCACGCAACGATCTTGCTCAAGGAGGCCGTGGCTAGAATCGTGATCACAATCGGTGTTTGAAAGTGCGTTGCAAAGTTGGTGACGAGCCCCATAGACACAAAATAGATCGGCACAAAGAAGCTCAACGCAAACTGCTCGAGCACGGCATGAGCTTCGCGTTGCTCTGGCACTGATGGCGAGATGGCAATGCCGAGCATGAGTGGTCCAAAAAACGCATGGATGCCACTGCATTCTGCAGATGCTGCAGCCAGAAGCATGGCAATCACTATCAGGCTGAGGTATCCAGTTGGCCATGGCAGGCACTGCCGAGCGACCCGCAAGAGAGGCGACACAATACATCGCGTCATCAGCAATGTGATCGTAATAAAGACAACCACGACGGCAATCTGCGATGCTACTGCGGTGGCCACCGATGCCGCTGTGGGCTGAAATCCCGTCATGACAATCGCGAGCAATGACCACCCGATGATGTCGTCAACGATCGCCGCGGCCATCACGAGCCCACCAAGTCGCTCCTTGAACAGCCCCACATCAGTAAGAATGCGTGCCAGCACAGGGTTGGCTGTATTGGCCATGCAGACGCCGATAAACAGTGCGTATGACTCGCGAGATACCTTCGGTGGAATCGCCCACAACCCTGGAAGGAGATACACGATTCCCATTCCAGCTGCCAGCGGCACAAGCGATCCAGTCACGCCGATGGCCAGGGCTGCGAGGCCCGATCGCCTCAACTCCTTGAGGTCGATCTCAAGACCGACTCCGAGCAGAAAGAAAAGCATTCCCAACTGAACAACAACACCGCGAACGACGGCCAACCGATCGCCGTCCACAAACGTCTCCGCGTAGCCAGCAGGCCATAGCCAGCCAAAGACAGTCGGACCCAACACGATGCCGCCCAGCATTTCTCCGAGCACTGCCGGTTGGTGAAGGCGACGCATGCACGCGCCGCCAAGCACGCCGCAGGCAAGCATAATCGCTAACTGCAAGGCCAATTGCGCGAAGTCTTGGCCAGTCATGACCGGACACTTGTCTCGTGGTTGCTCATGCAGGCGTTCCTACCTGCGGATTGAAGCCGCTTCTGCTGACGCATTGCTCTGCATCGCCTCCTGCCGCTCAATACGAAATGTATTCATGGGGGCAATCACGTCATCAACGGCGTCGGTAAACAGATCGCCGATCAATAGATCGGTGAGGTGCCCCTTTAAGTGAGGGTGTTTTTTGACAAAGCCGCCAAAGTTGAACCCGTCGTAGAATTCGCATACCAATCGCCGCATGCGATCCATACCCTTGTTGAAGCCTGGCCCCCACGAGCCTAATTGTCGAGCAGAGGTGTCGCCCTTTGCCAAACCTTCGCACACACAATCGGCTGCCATGGCTCCGGAGCGCAGCGCAAGCAAGACTCCAGAAGAGTAGAGCGGATCTAGAAATCCATACGCGTCACCCACCAACACCCAGCCATCGCCTGCCACTTCCCTGGCGCGGTAAGAATATTCCTTTGCCGCGCGGAATGGTGCTGCGCGAGTAGCGTTCGCAATGCGTGGCTGGAGCCCCGGGCAGCGAGCCACCTCCTCGTAATAGATTCTCTCGTGATCCTTGGTTGCTCGATTCCCAAAGAGGTATTCGTGGGGCGCAACAACGCCAACGCTGAGCACATCGTCGTGGAGTGGGATATACCAAAACCAACCCTGTTTTTCGTCGAGTTGCATCACGATGGTTGCCCCCTCATCTTTGCCCCCATCCCGATAGGCGCCCTTCCAATACGTCCAGAGAGCCGCCTTTTTCAGCACGGGATCCCATTCACGAAGGCCGAGACGATCTTGAAGGATACCACTCTGGCCGGCGGCATCGATCACGACATCTGCAAAAATCTCACGTGAACCGCCCGCTGGTTGAGCCAGTTTCACGCCCACGGCACGGTCTTTGTCAAAAATCACATCCAGCACCCGGGCCCCCTCGTGCACATCGACTCCATGGTCGCTGGCATTTCTGAGCATCATCAGATCAAACTCACTGCGGACCACCTGCCATGTTTGGGACGACTCGTGCGGCTTATTGTCGGCGAAATAAAACGGTTCTGACAGTTTGCCGGTACCGGTGACAAACTGCACGCTGTGCTTTTTTACGAAATGGGAGGTCCGCAGTTTTGGCAACACATGCAGGCGATCGAGCACATCGAACGTCTCTGGGATCATCGATTCGCCGATGTGATATCGGGGAAACGTTTCTCGCTCAAAGAGCGAGACCGAATAGCCCTTCTGCGCAATCAGCGTAGAAACAGTCGCTCCCGCAGGCCCGCCTCCAATGACAATGACCTGCGGATGATTCGCCGTGGAGGATGAAACCATGGGGGGATCCTTCTGGGTTTAACGCAAGGCAGTTGGACTGGGAGTTTTGGACGTTTTGGAAGACTGAATCAATGCCGTGCGCACAACCGTTTCGTGGGGGGCGCGCGACTCCTTGAGCAAAGCAATGAGGGCAACGAGATCTGGGTTGGCGAGATGGCCGAACTGTCTTTGACCGCATCGTCGAACGTCTGCCGACATTGCCTGCAGGAGCGATTTGCCTGCTGGGGTAATACCCACTTGCACCACTCGGCGATTGTCGGCACGCCGTTCGCGCTGCACGAGCCCTCTGGCTTCGAGGCGATCCAACAGGCGGGTAATATCTGGAGCTCGCGAGACGAGTTTTGCGGCAATCGCAAGCGTGGGCAACACCCCAGAGGCTGCCTGCAACAACCGAAGGGCGTTGTATTGCTGGGCCGACAGGCCGTACCTGGCAAATACTTCTTCCTCGATCGCCTTCAGGCAATCGTACGTTCGCCAAAGATTCAGGTATGCCTCCTGTTCGAGCGAATCGAACGAACGGGCGGCTCGATTGAAAGCTGTCTGTTTCACAAGGCGCGTCCTCGCTTTAACCATATTCGTCCAAACATCAGTTGTCAAGACAACTGTTTGAAGGACATCGATTCTGGCACTAAATATGGACGCACGCATCAACTCGACGCGTGCGAACGCTCAAGCGCATTCGACTTTGGTGGAGCACCAGTTCTAGGGGGAGGAGTGCTCTCGCCACCAACGAATACTGGCGGCGAGGCCCGTGTTGAAATCTTGTTTTGGCTCCCAACCCAGCAGCGTGCGGGCGCGGCTGATATCGAGGGACCGGCGAGGCTGACCGTCAGGTTTTGAAGGATCCCAGAGGATCTGGCCGCCGTATCCGCAAACCCCCGCAATCTTGTTCACGAGATCCCGAATCGATATCTCGATGCCGCCGCCCAGATTGATCGGCACTGGCTGCTCCATGATCTCGGCAGCCCGTACGATCGCTTCGGCGGCATCGTCCACATATAAAAATTCCCTCGTAGCTGTTCCGCTGCCCCAGCAAACGACCTCGGGTGCCTTGGAAAGCCTCGCCTCTTCGCACTTGCGAATCAACGCCGGAATCACGTGGCTTGAATGAGGATCGAAGTTATCCCACGGACCATAGAGGTTGACGGGCACCACCACGGCACTCTTCAATCCATATTGCCGATGGTAGCCGTCGAGCATCACAAAAATAGCTTTCTTAGCAACTCCGTAGGGAGCGTTTGTCTCTTCCGGGTAGCCATTCCAGATGTCTTCCTCGCGAAACGGGGTCGGGCAGCACTTCGGATACGCACAGACCGTACCTGTGTGAACAAACTTTTCTAAACCGTTTCGGCGGGCGTGCTCCACGAGATGAAGCCCCATCGCCATATTGGCAAAGAAAAATCTGCCAGGCTGCGCCATGTTCGCACCGATGCCCCCCACCTCGGCTGCCAAATGGATCACAACATTTGGCCTCGCTGTGTCGTAGAGCCGTTCGACATCCGTCTCTCGTGTTAGGTCGTAGTCACGACGACGAGGTACGAAAAGCATGTCGTCCGGCACGCCTCTCTCTCGCAAAACTCGGCACACGGCTCGGCCCAGAAACCCGGCACCTCCCGTCACCACGATGCGCTTCCGTGAAAGTTCTGTCATGGCCTGCGCTCCACAGATGCGCACCACTCGTGCTTAAGATATTTTTTTCGCATCGATTCTGCCTGAATCATTCATTCTCCTAGGGATGCGGCATGCTGGCATCATGTCCGGCGGCCAAGAGCACCTGTTCTTTTCTCGCCAACTCAAGGTCGGCATCAACCATCCGCGTCACAAGCTCCCCAAACGGCACCCGAGGCTGCCAGCCGAGCTGCCTTCGGGCCTTCTGAGAAGACCCCAGCAGGAGCTCCACTTCCGCTGGCCTGAAGTACCGCGGGTCGACCTCAACAAAATCGGTGTACTCCAAACCAAGCCGGCCGAACACCTGCTCGCAAAACTCTCGTACCGAGTGAGTTTCGTCTGTAGAAATCACGTAGTCGTCAGGAGTGTCTTGCTGGAGCATGAGCCACATCGCCTCCACATAGTCGCCCGCAAAGCCCCAATCGCGCTGGGCATCGAGATTGCCCAAGTAGAGTTTTTTCTGCAGCCCAAGCTTAATGCGGGTGGCCGCGCGGGTGATCTTGCGGGTTACAAACGTTTCGCCACGCCGAGGGCTCTCGTGATTAAAGAGGATGCCGCAAGAACCGTGCAGCCCGTAACTCTCTCGGTAGTTAATCGTGATCCAGTGAGCATAGAGCTTCGCTACACCGTAGGGGCTGCGGGGATAAAAAGGCGTGGTCTCCTGCTGGGGTGTCTCGACCACTTTGCCGTACATCTCCGAACTGGACGCTTGGTAAAAACGAATCTGGTACCCCACGGCATCTTGAAAATCACGAATAGCCTCGAGGAGCCGCAGCGTGCCCACTGCCGTCACGTCGGCGGTGTAGGTGGGCTGATCAAAACTCACTCGCACATGGCTCTGCGCGGCAAGGTTGTAAACCTCGGTCGGACGAATTTCTCGAATGAGCCTTGCCAGTCCATTCCCGTCAGCCATATCGCCGTGGTGCAACAGCAGCGGCCGATCCATATCGTGGGCGTCACGATAGAGGTGCTCGATGCGCTGTGTACCAAACGTGCTGGAGCGACGCACTAAGCCGTGCACCTCGTAACCTTTTTCGAGAAGCAATTCCGCCAAATACGAACCATCTTGGCCAGTGATCCCTGTCACAAACGCTCGCTTGGAAGAAACTGACACAGTACAACGCTCCTTTTGAAACAGACCGCACCTTTTGCCCGATGCACGCACAACAATACTCGAGCAGGAGGCGTTGGTCAGCCCCGATTCCGGATTGGGCCAGCTTTTTTGGCAGGCGGAGGCATCCCAATCGCCTCTCGCAGTTGGGGCACAGCCGGCAGCGGCTCGCTCGACGACTCGCCGAGGGTAAACGTTTTCCCTAAGACTGCCTCGTCGAATGCCGGCAGAAGCGACGAGAGGAAGTCGGCACACACAAGCGACGACCGCCCCCCCGGTAAACTCGTTTCATCGATGATGACATAGAGTTTGTAGACGGCCGTCGTGCCGGCCAGTTCAATCCGTGCAATCTGCGGTGCGATCCACCGCCCGTCTAAACCGTACGTCCAGAACACCCGTAGTGTCTGCCTTGTTTTGCTAAACGTTCCGGTAAATGTCTCGGCCGTGCGGCCGTCTGCCAGGGGAATGCTCTGCCTGTGTTCAGTTTCCGCGATCTCGAAGCCGGCGCCTGGATAGCAGCGATCCGGCGTGTGGCCTGAGGCATTATGCGGAGTGGCGCAGACAACAAACGCCGACACCTTTGCGCCGGTTTCTTTATTTGCGTAGAGCCTCGAAATGTGCCCCACAGCGCCGGCACGCTCTAATTGCTTCGGGTCGGAAGGCAACTCCTGCGATAGTTCCCAAGCCCCAAATCGCTTTGGAAATCGCGTCTCGAGCAGATCAGCTTTCTGCTTCAGATCCGCCGCGACGTTTTGGCTGCTCCAGCGATCGGTCCATACGCCCTGAACGGCCGTCACACCAAGAACCATAAAACCTGCCACCAGCACAGACAGCAATCCCACAATCGACTTTTTTTGTGTCGGGCGGATGTCTGTTGGAGCCATGAAGCCTTCTCCTTATCTTTCGCTGCCTAGTTTGGGAGCGGGGAGGCATACAGGTGGCGGTGACCGGAATCATTCTCGCCATTCATTACTGTACCGACCACTCGGATACCCACCGACCGCAGTCGGTCGATCGCGGCAATCACCAGCGGCACTCGGCTCACATCTCGCATGGTGGCGACGATTGCCACATCACTCTGCTGCCCGAGCAACAACGCGTCAGCAAAGGCCAGAACGGGTCCAGCATCAATCACAATATGATCAAACGACTCCCGAAAGCGACCAATCACGCGTCCCAGTTCAGGCCGTGAAAGCGCCATAACGGCCGCATAGTCGCAACTGCCTCCGGTCACTGCAAAAAGTCCGTCGATGCTTGTTGGCTGCACGGCCTCGTCGTTGGTGATCTCAGCACGCAGGAGTTCTGCCAGCCCAACGCCCAGATCGATTTCCAGCGTGAGATGAGCGTTTGGATGCCGCAGATCACCATCGATCAGGAGAGTTCGCTTGTCGGACCTGGCAAGGCTGGCCGCAAGCTGCGAAGAAAATGTTGTCTTGCCTTCGTGTTCGACGGCGCTAGTCACAAGGATCACCTTCGGCGCTTCGCGGCCAGTCTGCGCGATCATCGTACGAATGCTGTCCACGCACTCCGCCATCAAGCCATCGTTGATTCGCTTTTTTCGACGATTTGTGCGAGGCAGAGTGCCGAGCACCCGAATGCCTGCGCGCTGAGGCAACTCCTCAGAAACGCTCAGCCTATCGCGAAGATATTCAAAAAGAACCACAGACCCACCCCCGAGGACAAGCCCAGCACACCCGGCCAGCACGGCCAGCATCCGACGGAAGATCTCGTCGCTGCCCTCGGGCACACTGGCCTCTTCGATGAGCGTTACACGATTTGGCATCGATAGGTCGATGGCGGAGCTTTCCAACTGCATGCCGATCTGATCGGTCACGCGCTGCAGTTGTTCGATCTCTCCCTTCCGTGCCTCGAGATCAGCATTGGCCTGCCCAAGCGACGCAGCTTCCTTGGCCACTTTGTCGAACTCTTTCGACGTTTCTCCTAATCCATCGGCCAGCATCTCTCGCCGCATTTTTAATACAACAGGGCTCTCTGTGGCCTGCCCAGGCCTCCGGCTGGCTCCTTCCAGCGAAAGTTGTGATACGACCTGCGGCCGCAATTCAGCACGGCGTTCTTGGATGCGACGGGCAATCTGATCCCGCTGAATTCGCAAACGCTTGACAGACGGCTCATTTGCCCCGCGAGCACTGCGCTGCTGCTGGAAGAGGATTGTTTCTTCGAGACTCGAGAGCCTGTTGCCTAATTCCAGCGACTGCTGATCCCGAGCCAGCACCGCCTCCACCATCTCCTCGGGCACGGAGTCTTCGCTGGTAATATCGCCGCGTGCCTTGGCATCCATGACGGCCAATTCAGCATCGATCACCGACAAGTCTCGTTGCGTCTGCGAGAGCTGCGATCGCAGCGTCCCGAGATGATCTAGGAGCAGGCTCCGCTGCGTAGCTACCTCCGAACTATCTCGCGTGCCCAGCGTGCGAGCGAGCGTATTGAATGTTTCTAAGCGGCTCCTCACTTCCGCCATATTTTCCTTGTACTTCTTTTCCAATACATCGCGTCGACCCAACCGCTCGGCACGATCCTTGTTGACAATGTCTTCCAGATAGGCTGCTGTCACAGCATTTACAATCTTCGTCACTTCGGGGGCGTTTTCACCGCGCAACCGCACCTGCACTACCTCCGACTCCATCGGGGCCGTGACTTGAATAAACCGTGTCAACCAGCCAACGGGATCTTGCTCATCTTCAAATATCTGGAGTTCTGAGATGCCGATGCGGCGAAGGGCCGAAGTGAGGACAAACGGAGACTTAATAAGAGACACCTGCGTTTTGCGATAGGATTCATATTCCGCACTGTCGCGACCTCCCGCCGCGAGCATGCCCGATTTATCCCGAACCCGGAGCCACGCCACAGCCTCGTAGCCTCGGGGCAGAAAGATCCAGGTGGAAACCGAGGCGCACGTTGCCAAAATCGTTCCCAGCACGATCGACGGCAGCCAGCGTCGCCGGAAGGCGTGCCACACCCGACGGTAATCTACGCCCCCTGCTAGCGGATCGTTTTCGCCGCCATATGAAGGTGGCGGGTAGAGGGCCGGTTGCAGCGGAACGATCGCTGTATCGCGCACAGCGATCGCACCGACCGAAGGGCCGAACGGAGCCTGAGCATCTGTTGCTGGGAATGAATCCTTCATGAGCCGCATCACAAGAGAATGCTTTTTTTGTTCCTAAACCGGTCGGAAACCCACTCTCCATTCTAGCCCATTTTTCATGCCAATCCTACTTTCTCCCCGTCAGGCCTCCTCTTGGAGCACGCATGGGGGCAAGCACGGCAGGTGCCTGATCTTCCTGTAAAAACAGGCTGGCGAGGATTTTTTGCTCCAAAAAGAGCATGCCGAGGGCCATTGGCATCATCACCCAGCCAGCTAAATCGTGGAAAACCATCTCGGCAATCTCGGAAGTAGCCACCTGATACAAGAGCCCCGTAACGGTAATACGAATGGAGTTTACAATCAGTGCGATGGGGATGGCAGAGGCCAAAATAGCCACTTTCTCCCACCATTCCCCGTCGCTCAAAAGCACCAGAGCCACCGACAACGCAATGAAAATTGTGAGCATTCGCAGGCCGCTACAGGCATCCACCACACCCAGGTGCATCTCTCCAACAACGATCTGGTTGCCCTCTCGGTAGGCATCGATCCCCAATGTCTGCATCGCGTAGGTGCTCACGATTGTGGCCAGCGTCTGGAGCGGCCCCAACAGGTAACGGGTGGCTTCGTCCGGCAGGGGATACATGAAAATCAAAAACGCGATCGGAGCCCAGGCCCACCGAAATGTGCTCCAGCCCCCACAGAGTAAAAAAATGCCAGCCAGAGCAGGCACAAATGTGTACATGTCGATCGTCACGATTCGATAGCGGGCCATCAGCAGTCGCAGAGCGAATGAGGCCACCAAGATCCCCAACCCAGCCGCTCTGGCAGAGAGAGTGACAGGCTCGATCGGCTGACGCCACAAGAAAAGTAGGGCCACAGAAAAGAGGGGCACGATCCATCCGTGAGAATATTGCGGATTGCTCCAACTGGACTGGGCATTTAAGAGCCCTGGCCAATAGCTGTAGACGAGCATTCCAGTGAACGCGGCCATGGCCAGCCAAGGGCCCCGCTGATCGGGACGCTCTAACTCCCTGATGAAATCGACGACTCTCTGCTTCAATCCCCCCGCCAAGCCGATGTCGTGAGCAGGCGTACGCTTGGAGGCTTGGCGAGACGGCTCTGTGGATGGCTGAGATGACATGCAAAAACCTGTGAATCTCCCGGAGGCCCTTTAAGTCTACATCACCAGTCAAGGCCCGGCAGTAAGCACGGAGGCAACTTTCTCAAAACCCAGAGAAAACAATCCAGTTCACAATCCCCCCAACCTCAACCGCCACTTGGTCACACTGCCGCCACAGAAGTAGATGAAGCACTGCAGCGGCGACCACATCGGGCCCCTTGTGCCGAACTGCCTTGCATGCAATCAGTCGAATCCTTCGAACAACGGGGATGAGGATTGCAATCGCTCCAACCGCCTGCCACCCCAAAGCGAGGCCACACAGAATGAGGCCCATGCGCACAACGGAGCTTCTGGCAACGCTGCCCACAAGCCATCCAAACCCCGCGCCCGCGCCCGACACGGCAAGCCCTCGCCACCAGACGCCCGCTGCTGGCCAGCTACCAATCCCGGACACAAGGCCCACTGGCAACAAGGCTGTCTGCACGTTCGGCCAAACCAGCGGCGAAATA
>QWQH01000030.1 GCA_003670915.1 Planctomycetota bacterium
TCCTGAGCGCCGTCGATGAGACCGCTTTGGGAGGCATCCGTTCTGGCGTCAAAGAGTGCAAACTTCACGTTCCCAGTGAGCCTCCCGTTTGACCGATTGCTGACCTTCACGGGAATCTGAACGATGTCTCCCTCGCGCAAAAACCTGGGCACGATCGGCTCCACCATCAAATCTTTGGCCGACACGCAGGTGTCGGTGATCACGCCCGACCGCAGCGCCGCGTCATGCGCCAGTCCCTTGAACTGCCAGGTGGTGAGTGTGTCGGGCACGGTGAACTCGATCATGAGATTGCCATCTTTGTCGGACACCAAAGACGGTAGGAAGAACGCCGTCTCCACGAGGTTTTTTCGCGGTGGCGGCGGGGCGGTAGCTAAACCAACAGCCCCCGGATCGCCAGGGCCGCGATCCATCTGCTTTTTGCCATCGTCACTTTTTCTCTTAGCCTTGTCAGTAAATCCCCCCCCGTTTTGATCGCGACGTCCTTCCTCCTCGATGCCATTTGCATCGGCAAGTTGCGCTGAGGCGGCCTGCGGCAATCCGGCCCTGAGGGACATTGGGGCCATTTGCTCCGACCCCGCAAAACCGACAAGTCCGCGTTCTCCAAAGTCCCTCATCCCGCCCAAAGTCGGCGAACCAAAAGGATCGCGGATGACGCGGTAGGTCATCTCGGGAACGGGTAGATATCGCAGGTCAAACGAACCGCGGAGATGATTCAGTACCTCGCTGTTGTTGGTGAATACCACGGGCGCCATTCCCATCTCGCGGCGGAACAAGGTCATGAGACCGTCGCTGGGCCACTGGTGTGCGCAGAGCGCGTCGAGCGACTGGTCGTAGAGTGTGGCCACCATCTCCGCCACGGCAGGTGCCACTGGCCCTGCGTTGAGATCCGCGGAAATCTTTCCACGCCATACTGTCTTTGCTCCGGGCTCCACTCGCCGCGTGAATCGCTCCCACGCAATCGCGAATTTCTTATTCGTCCACGGCACCTCGACTGTCTGTGAGGCGCAATGCAGCCTGCCGTCTTTGACCATCCACGCCTGCACGGTGAATCCTCCACGGTGTTCGTCGCCCACCTTCACGCTCACCGGCCACTGCGTCCGATTGATCTCGGTCCAGAACCGCTGGAGCACTTTTCCTGCTTGGGTGATCTCGACGAGCGTGCGGCCCGTGTCGTATCCGGTTCCCACGAGCGCCGAAAAATCGCTCCCCGGCTGGACCGATTGCTGTTTTGACTGCATCACGAAGGCCCGCTTCACACCGTAGCGGTTGGCCTTGGGATCAACGACTTCGATGAGTTGCTGGGCTTTCACAGCAGGCATCTGGCCTGCTTCTGGAATCTCAAAAACTGCCCGATAGATTCCCGCTGGCAGGTTTGCCGTGGCCACATTTTTTCCCGTGTCCTTCTGCGTGGAGAGTTTTTCAGTGAACACCGCCTCGCCGGCCGCCCACGTTTCGGGATTGGCTGGGTTTGGCTCGGCAGGCTTGGCGACAGGTTGCACAAGGCCTCTGCCCCGGCGCATCGGCCGCGGTAGCGGAGTCGCATCGAAGAATTCGCCGCGGCTCACATCAGCTGGTTGCACAAGCCGCGACACAGTGAGCATGCCAGACGCTTCACGGGGTTCGCCGTCAAGCGTGGTCGTGGCAATCGCAATGGCCACCGCAGCAGGCTGTCCATTCTCGCCTACGGCCTGCCACCCATCGGTCGAGAGAAGGGCCTCCACATCGGTGTAGCCCGCACTGACGCTTTGCTCGTCCCATCTTGTTTCGCCGCTGGTGTCCGTAACGGCAGCCACCACGCGATACGTGAATACAGGCAGCGATTGCTTCGGCACGCTGGCGTCGGCCTTCGCGGGAAACGCAACCGCGAATTTTCCATTGGCATCAGTAACGGCCGTGCCTCGGGCAATCCACTGGGCGGCGCCGTCAAATGGCATGTCTGGAAAGAAACAGCGACACCAGTTGGGCCAGCGGACGGTGCGATCCACTCGCCAATTCACTTTACCACCGGCTACGGCTAGGCCGGTGTACGTCGTGGCGGTTCCGGAGAGCGAGACATTCCCCCCGAGCGGCGTTGACTTTTCTGGTAGCGCGAGTTTTACGACGAACTTTGGCCGCTTGTATTCCTCGACGCGGACGGCGATTGAATTGGCACAACGCTGTTGTCCGTCTGCCTGTGCGACAATCGACCACTGCCCCGGAAGGCCGCCGGTCGCGATCGGAAAAGTGCCGTGGAACGAACCGTTGGCATTGGTCGCATGCCGTGCCTTGGCCACCTCGCGGCCATTGGCATCTCGCAACGTCACATCGATTGTGCGGTTGGCGATCGCCTGGTAGTCGCGAGTTTTGTAGTTGCTTGCGCAGGCGATCCCCTTGTAGAAGACAATCTGGCCTGGGCGATGAATGCCACGGTCAGTGACCAGCACGATCGTGGAGGACGAATCGGGCTGCGTGTTCTGCCAAAAGTGGGTTGCATTGGTGCTGACTTCGTGCCGTTTACCGTCCAGCGTGGCCGAGGCCACAAGCACAACTTCCGGACCTCGCTGATTGGCCTGGAGTTCGTAGCGGCCATCCTTGTCTGTTGTGGCCGTGCCCCGTTCCACAAAGCTCTGCTGCTCGCGCACAAACTTTTTCACGGTTGCACCGACGGCCGGTTCGCCCGTGGAACTGTCGACAACGTACCCAGACACAACGCCCTTCGACTGCTCAGACTTCGCCCAGCCCGGCGCACTCGACACGATTGCAAGTCGCGTCACCCAGACCATCGTGGCGTAAACCACGTTGTCGTTTTCACCAAAGTCAGCCTTCTGGCTGGCCAGCACCCAGTAAGCGCCTGGCTCAAGCGACTTAGCATCGAATGCGTTAGCCAACGGAATGTCGTGCTGACGCTGCTGGAAATCGGGCGTAACCGGCAGATCGGCAGCATGTTCTTTGAGAGCAGGCAGGGCCACAATTGCCTTGCGTTCATTGTCGTCGAGATACGCAGAGTGTGGCTTACCGGCCTTGAGTCGGCCCAGCCAATCAGCATGAGCAATCCGGACATGCACCTTGGCAAGATTGCGGTACGACACGCGGATCACCGGCCACGGCTGGGTCCACGAGCGCTCCGTCTGGAATGAAAGCTCCTTGGATTCGATTTGCGAGATGAGATTTTTGCACATCGCCCCGCCGGGACTCTCGGGATGTAATTCGGCTCCCTGTGCGGCGATGGCTCGAGCCGCAACCATGTCGCCAAGCTCGCCCTGCCCGTCTCCCTGCCCAACGAGGCTCGCGAGGTGGAATCTGCCAATCGACACAATCTCGTGGTCGCCCGCACGGGCAATGAAGGCTTCAAGGGCCGACTGTTTTCGGCTGGCAAAGCTGTTGCCGTCCTCGCCGCTACCGAGCCACACAGCCGCACCGCTGGCCCATAAGATCCGATCAAGGTCGGCGGCAAACAGCGCGGTGCGATCTGTATCGGCACGATGAAACGCCAACAGTTCGCGATAGAGTCTTGCGGTGTCCAGAAGCGGCGAGCCAACATCGCCGATTTTCTTATCGGCCTCGGGCTTCCACGCCAGAAACTCTTCGGTGGTGCCAAGGGCTGGTCCAGCAGCATCGAGTTCAAACGCATCTTCTGGCGCCACCAAGCCGCGTTCACCGGACGATGCAAACTCGATCGCATCCCGCACGATCACATCCCACACGGTGGGCCGATAAGCGTCAGACATTTTCCCAGCCTGAATGATTGCCGACCACTCGGCCACGGGAAGGCTCTTCAGCATTTTTTGCTGTGAACTATCGGCGGTGCCAACGGCTGCTGCGAACTGCTTTTTGATCTCAGCCACGATTGTGGGGAGATCCCACGTTGCAATCGATCCAAGATCGTCGGCCGCCGCGCCCCCCTGCGTTCGCTGCTGATACCGCCAGCGATTGTTCTGAAAGAACCCCCACGTCCAGTTGGCAGCGATTGCCTCCAACACCCCTCGGGTTTCTGGTGGCGCCTTTTTGATCTCCTCGGCAAGCCGCACGAGCCGTTCGGGATCGTCACCTGGCCGGTCGCCTGTGTCGGCCAGCACGCGCGTAGCAATAGCGCGAGCGGCCTCGGCCCACGCCCGGTCGGCGATCGCAGCCTTCTCGACGCCGGCGAGCGCCGCCATGGCCGACTTTGGCTTTCCTTCGGCAATCGCCTTGTCGACGGCCTGCCACGCCGCGGCCCGCGGTCCAGCCGGAATATCTTCGCCGCCAGCCGTGCGATTCGTCACAAGTATGCCTCCAAAAAGAAACGCCAGAGACCATCCCACAACGCGCGTGGATCGAATGCTAATGGCACGCATAACAAAGTCCTTGTCGGGTTTAAATAGAGGACTGGATCCAATACAATCGAGGTCTTGGGCCAGACGTGCGGATTGCCGCGCTCACCGCACGAGGTGGAATGCATCCACATTCAGACTCCCTCGGAAGCCAAAAGTTCCCGCATACAGAATCTACCAACTTTATTGCTCACTCGAGAGGGAGCGAGGAAGTCGTTCTCCACAGGCGGCGTTGACCACTGCTTGTCATCGCCCGTAGCATTCTTAACGAATCCGCTTGTTTCTGCGGACCGCCTTTTTACCTGCGGAGAGCATTGATGCTGCAACAAACGAGCACGGATCGCGATTGGCAACTGGCAGTGATTCGCTTGGTCGGCATCGTCGGCATCGTGGGCATCGGTGCGGCCGGGTGCGGCAGGCAGTCAGACGATATTCCGGCCGATGTCCTGCCGGAATCATTGGTGGCCGAGGCCGCCCGAACAAAACCGTTCACGACTCCTGCCGATCGTTTGCTTGAGGATTTCGAGCCGCCCGCATTGGACGCGCTCGATAGGGATGCCAAGTGGATCGACCGGCCCGTCCTAGACGGCCTGGAGTTAATGCGTTCGCAGCAAAAAGACGAGCCGTTGCTGGCCACAGTCGAGGAGGCGCTGGCAATCAAAAACGATGCGGCCCCGGCCAACGCAAAAATTCTCTCGGCTCTTGGTCAATTGCCGGCGCCTCATCAAGCCAATCTCGAGGCGAGAATCGATCGGCACGTGGTAGGCGATCTGGGCAGCACCAATCCGATCATGATCAGCACAAGTGCCGAGTTCGACATCCTTGGGCTGACGGGATTTGGGCTCTTCTCGTTTGACTCGAGGCTGGAGCCATTTGCCACCGCCGACACGGTGGCCTCGTGGCAGAGCAGCACCGATGGCATGCTCGACAAGGTCGTGCTGCGAGATGATCTGGTGTGGAGTGATGGCCGACCGATCACGGCGCACGACATCGCATTTACGTTTCAGGTGATCATGGATCCTCGCGTGCCCGTGCCGGCGGTGCGCAGCGGAACCGATCAATTGCGATGGGTGCATGCCTACGATGATCAAACGGTTGTCTTCTTTCATAAAGAGGCGCTCGCCACCAATGTGTGGAACATCAACTTTCCCGTACTTCCCAAGCACGTCTACGAACGGACGTGGGAGGCCGACCCAACGCTCAAAGACAGCACGATCCACGTGCAACTCGAACAGTCGCCAGTGTCGGGGGGGCCGTACGAGATTGTGGAGCGAAAGCGAGGCCAGCAGATTGTGCTCAAACGACGTTCGAGTTGGACGACGGTGCGGGGGAAGCAGGTGCGAGAGGATCCATTTTTCAAGGAGATACGTTTTCGCATCATCGAAGACCCCAACACGTCGCTGTTGGCACTGAAAGCTGGAGAGATCGACGAGATGATGCTCCTGCCCGAGCAGTGGACCACACAGACAACAGGAGATGATTTCTATGAGCGCAGCACAAAGGTGACAGCGCCGGAGTGGGTCAGCTTTCATTTTGGCTGGAACATCGACACTCCTTTCTTCGCCGACCGGCGGGTGCGTCGCGCGATGAGCTACGCATTCGAACACGATCGAATGCTCGAAGAGCTTTGCTACGGCCTCTATACGCCCGCTGCCGGCAACTTTCACGAGACATCCTGGATGGCACCCAAGAAAAAACTTGTGCCCGCCAAGCAGGATCTCGACAAAGCCGAGGCGCTGCTCGATGAAGCCGGTTGGGTCGACCACGATAACGATGGCGTGCGAGATAAGGAGGTGAATGGCCGACTCGTGCCGTTTGAATTTTCAATCCTCGTGAATCAACAGCCGCTCCGCGTGGCGATCTGCACGCTCTTGCAGCAAAATCTGGAGCAGGTGGGCGTGCGGTTGAATGTACGGCCGATGGAGTCGACTGTGCTGCAGCAACTCACGCAAGAAAGGAAGTTCGAGGCGTATTTTGGTGGTTGGGGTGCGGGCACCGACCCAGACACCTCTGAAAATATCTGGGCCACCGGGGCTGGCCGCAACTTCACTAGCTACTCCAATCCAGAAGTCGACCGGCTCTTTGCGGAGGGGCGTCGCGAACTGGATCGCGAAAAAAGGGCTGAGAAATATGCCCGCATTCAAGAAATCCTCTACGAAGATCAGCCCTACACATGGCTCTATTGGCGAAACAGTTTTTACGGCTTCTCCAAGGATCTTCGCGGATACGTGTTCAGCCCACGCGGCCCCTACCACTATTCCCCTGGCTTCAGCAGCCTGTGGATGCCACAGGCGGAATGAACGATGCTCAACTACATGCTCAGGCGGTTGGCGATCGGGCTTCTGACGCTCTTGATTATTACGGGGGTTATCTACGGCCTAGCCAGGAGCATGCCCGGCACGCCACTCACGGTGGCACTGGGCGAAACGGACCCCAGCCGCAAGCTGAATCCGGCCGATCTGGAACGCATGAAGATGGCCTACGGTCTCGACAAGCCGTGGTACCAAGCCTATTTCCTCTGGCTGGGCAACGTGGCGCAAGGCGATCTTGGCCGGTCTATTTCGCGCAAGCAACCGGTTACAACACTTATCGGTGAACGCATCGGGCCCACGCTGGCGCTCTCTGCAACTGCGCTGCTCCTGACATGGGCGATGGCGGTGCCGCTCGGGCTGTATGCCTCTGCGCGAAGCGGCATGCCCGACGAGCGGGCCACGAGCTTTCTGCTGTACGTTCTCTATTCCTTCCCAACGTTTGTCGCAGCGCTGTTTCTCCAGATTATTTTTGCTGTCTGGCTGCGAGGCACTCCTTGGGAACTACCACTGTTTGGCATGACGGGCGATCTGGTAGACCCGTCGTGGGCAGCGCGCCTCGCCGACGTCGCCCGGCATGCGATCCTGCCGGTTCTATGTCAGACCTACGTGAGCCTTGCCTGGTACAGCCGATTCATCCACTCCACGATGGAGGAGGTCGTGCGTCAAGACTACATTCGCACCGCGAGGGCAAAGGGAGCCGGGCCGTGGCGAGTGCTCTTTCACCACGCCTTTCGCAACACGCTCATTCCGCTTGTCACGCTGCTGGGCCTGTCGCTGCCAAGTTTGCTGGGAGGTTCTGTGATTATTGAGCAGATATTCACGTGGCCGGGGATGGGGAGGCTCTTTTTTGAGAGCATCCGAGAGCGAGACTATCCAACGATCATGGGACTCACGCTGCTGTTTAGTGTGCTGACGCTGGCCGGGCAGTTGCTGGCCGATCTACTCTATTGCGTCGTTGATCCTCGTGTGAGCGTGGAATAGCAAAGGACTGCCTCCGACCATGCCCGAGCGAGTATCACATGGATTTTGGTTTGCTGCGTGGCGGCGCTACCGCCGCAAGCCGCTGGCCATGGCGGCGCTTGTGTTTGTCTGCTTTCTCATCGGCGTCGCGATTCTTGCGCCGGCGATTGCCGGCACCAAGCCCGTGCTGTGCCGATACAAGGGGCAGATCTATGCCCCGTGTCTGAGTTATTTCGACCGCAGGCTTGAGCCCGCAATTTTTGTAAAGGATCGCTTCCGGGGCACGTATCCACAAAATCTCAGGGAAAAAGATCCCGAGAGCTGGGCGATCTGGCCGCTGGTCTTTCAGGATCCCTACCGTGCCGTCCGCGACAACGAGTGGCCGGGCCGGCCGGCAAATCCGACGAAAGACGAAGGGCATCCCAATCGGTTCAATCTCTTTGGCACGGATCAATACGGGGTTGATGTGCTGGCCAAGATGGTGCACGGCACGACGGTGGCGCTGGCAGTGGGATTTGTGTCGATGGGGCTGGCCGGCACGATCGGCATCGTGGTTGGTGCCCTCGGCGGCTACTTCGGCGGCTGGATCGACATGCTCCTGAGCCGTGTGACAGAAGTAGTGATGTGTATTCCCACACTTGTGCTGATTCTTGCGCTGGTGGCGTTTGTTGATAAGCCGACGATTTGGAAAACGATGGCGATCATTGGCGCCACAGGCTGGACGGGCATTGCAAGGCTCGCTCGCGGCGAGTTTTTGCGATTGCGATCCAGTGAATTCGTACTGGCCGCACGGTCTGCTGGGGCGGGCCCACTCCGCATCATGCTGCGACACATCCTTCCCAATGCCCTCGCACCGGTGCTCGTGCCGATCACGTTTGGCATCGCATCAGCAATTCTGACCGAAAGCGCACTTTCCTTTCTCGGCTTTGGATCGCCTCCACCTTCGGCCAGCTGGGGCGCACTGCTTAACGACGCTCGAAGCAACCTTTCAATGTGGTGGCTCGTGGCCTTTCCAGGCATAGCGATTTTTCTCACCGTGCTGGCCTACAACCTGATCGGCGAAGGGCTCCAAGAAGCCACGGACCCGAGGCTTCGGGAATCCAGAAAATGAATGGGTTGTTTTGCACGCCGCTCCCACTGTTTCTGTCGTAGCCTCTGCAAACGCATCGTGTTTTCCATCACACGCCAACAAATGAGCTCTTGATGCCACTCCTCGCAATCAAAAACCTCGTGACGGCTTTTCATACACCCACCGGCCGCGTGCCGGCGGTGGATGGAGTGTCGCTCTCGATCGAGCGAGGCACCACGCTGGGGCTTGTCGGCGAAAGTGGCTGCGGAAAAAGCGTGACGGCGATGTCAATCCTGAGGCTTGTGGCCTCGCCAGGCTTGATCGAGGCAGGAGAAATTCTTCTCTCCGGTAAGGGCTCCTCCTCTCAAACCGGTGCGATGAATTTGGTGACGCTTCCCGAACGACAACTGCGAGAGGTGCGGGGTGGCCGAATCGGCATGATCTTTCAGGAGCCGATGACAAGCCTCAATCCTGTGTTCACAGTCGGCGCGCAGATCGCCGAGGCCATTCTCTTGCATCAGCCTGTGTCGCGTGAGGTGGCACGGATTCGAGCGATTGAGATGCTGAGGCTTGTGCGTGTGGCTGATCCAGAGCAACGGATTGACGAGTATCCCCATCAGCTTTCGGGTGGGATGCGGCAGAGGGTCATGATTGCGATGGCACTGGCCTGCGAGCCTGATCTTGTCATTGCCGATGAGCCAACCACCGCGCTTGATGTAACGATCCAAGCGCAGATTCTGGATCTGCTTTCCGATCTTCGACGACGGCTTGGCACAGCCATTTTGCTCATCACGCACGACTTGGGTGTGGTTGCCGAAACCTGCGACGAGGTGGCTGTGATGTATGCCGGAAAAATCGTTGAGCGAGCGGCCGCCGACGAACTCTTCCGCCATCCGATGCATCCCTACACAATTGGGTTGCTGGCGGCCCGTCCGGCCTCGCTTGAGGCTACTGGTTCTCCTGACACGCTTCGCAGGGGACCACTCCGCACGATACCAGGCATGGTGCCACTTCCGCAGCACTTTCCCAGCGGGTGCCGCTTTCATCCCCGATGCAACTTTGCCAGGCTCCCGCCAGAGGCCGGTCAAATGCCCCATTGTTCCAGCGAAGAGCCTGATCTCCGTGAAATAACGCCCGGGCATTTCGTGCGATGCCACTACGCACAGATGCTGGGCGAGTCGAAGCCTCTTATGGCACTTGAAAATCTGGAGCAGGGCCGATGAGTGGATCAGGAGCAGTCCCTTTGGTGGACGTGAAAAATCTCCAGACGCACTTTCCTGTGCGAAAGGGACTCTTGCGCCACGTGGTCGGTGCGGTTCAAGCGGTGGATGGCGTGAGCTTCTCGATTCAAAAAGGACAGACGCTCGGGTTCGTCGGCGAAAGTGGTTGCGGCAAGACAACCGTCGGCAGAAGCATCTTGCGGCTGATCGAACCAACCGGTGGCAGCGTGCGGTTTGGGGGCACAGATGTGCGAGTCCAAAATGGGGCTCAGCTCAGGTTGATGCGTCGGCGGATGCAAATCGTTTTTCAGGATCCATACGGTTCGCTGAATCCACGCATGACCGTCCGCACGATTCTGGAGGAGGGGCTTCTCATTCATCGGATTGGGAATGCAGCCGAGCGTTTGGCGACGGTCAGCAGGGCACTTGAACGCACGGGCATGTCGCCAGGGAGCCTGGAACGCTATCCGCATGAGTTCTCTGGTGGCCAGCGGCAACGCATTGCAATTGCAAGGGCGTTGGTGCTCGAACCGGAATTCCTTGTTCTGGATGAGCCGATCTCGGCGCTGGATGTTTCAATCCAGGCTCAGGTGGTGAACCTGCTCGTTGACCTCCGCGAACAGTGTGGCCTCACGTATCTATTTATTTCCCACGATCTCTCGGTTGTCGCACATGTCTCCGATCACGTGGCAGTCATGTATCTTGGTCGAATCGTGGAGCGGGCAAGTGCCTCGCAGCTTTACCGCGAGCCTCTCCACCCTTACACGCTGGCACTTTTTTCTGCGGTGCCGACAATCGATCCGGCAAAACGCAGGCGGCGGATCGTGCTCACAGGCGATGTGCCGAGTCCGTCGCGGCCCCCAAAGGGGTGCCGATTCCACCCCCGCTGCCCATTGGCCGAGCAGGTGTGCCGCGAGATCGATCCGCCGGAAGTGTGCCTCGACGGGCATCTGGTTCACTGCCACGTGGCGGCACGCGAGATCGAACGCACTGGGGGAGATGTCCGGGCCGCATCGGCCAACCTGGCTGAAAAAGTGGCCTCCAGAGTGGCTGAAATTGCGGGGGACAGTCGTTGATTTGACCCACTATGCTGTCTGTTCGACACGATGGCTTGTGTGGGCCACGCACGCCATGCCTACCATATATATGGACCGATGGCTTGAGGAATGAAATCCTACCCGTCACATGAGAGGCCGCCGATGAATCTGCCGAGCAATCGGTCAAACTGCGATCACTTTCAGAGCCACGAGCGTTTCTTTGCGAGTCTCAGGATGCTTGTGCTGTTCACAATGAGTCTGGTGGCTGCCAGAGAGTCGCTCGGGCAGGTGATCGACGATAAGAACGTGCTACGTTCGCAGCCACAAGCATCGCCGAATCTACCCCAATCCACGCCACCGCAACGCTCGTCAGAGCCTCAGTTGCAGCGTCGCGGGGGTTTGGTTCCACCCCAGCGCAACGTACCGGGCCCCACAGAGGTGATCGGTCGGGAAGAATTGGTGCGTCGCTATGACCTCAACGCAGACGGCCGCATCGATGAATCGGAGGCCGAGATGGCCCGATCCAAGATGCGAAAGGAGCGTGCCGAGATGAGTCGGCGGTCGGGCTTGAACCCTCTGACGGGCAGGCCTCGCTCCGAGAAAGCCAACGAGCAAGTGCCGGGATTGGGTGATCGGGACGGTGCATCCAGAGAGAATGAGTTACAGACACGCATGTCGCAGCCGCTACCACAGAAACGCATGTCGCAGCCCTTGCAGTCTCAGCCGACTGGTAGCACGGCTCAAGCACTAGGAAGCCCGGGAAGCGAACTGCTCCTTGTGCCCGGGCGACCAGACGGCGCACTTAGAAAAACCGACGGCGTTGACTCGCGGTCCGGCTTGTCGCCGTCTGCGGCATCGTCGCCCCGAACCACTCGGCAAACACCTCCCGCGACACAATCATCGGCCCAGCCGCGTTCATCGGCGATCACCGGCGGAGTGCGCGCAGGTGCGCCGGCTGTTCGCCCAGGCTATGGAGCGACCGGAGCGGGCACTGATCTCAACGCCGGCCGTCTTCCCGGCGGGCTCCCTTCCGCCCAGGGCCACCCTGCACAAGGGTCCGCCACTGTGAGGCCACTCAACCGCCCCAGCCTTTTTCCGCAGGGGCCCGCCCGTGGGCTCACGGGCGAAAACGACGGACGCTAGCGGTCGTCCATGTCGACCATGTTGATCATGTCGTCCCCGCTTCCCGGCCGCTTTGAATTGCCATTCCCAGAACATCGATTGCGCTTGCCACAATGACGCTCCTACCCAGCCTCTCCGTTTTCTGCGCACCCCTCCGCTATGTGCAGGGTGCGGGAGCCACGCTTGCCATTGGCCGCGAGATGCTCGCCGTCGGACTCCAAGGGCCAGCCTTATTTGTTGCCGGTCCGACAGCCATTGCGCAACTGGCACCAACGTGGGCCATTGCGATGGAGGAAATTCATTGGACGCATCGAGTGCGAGTGTTTGCCGGAGAATCCAGCCGTCGGGAAATTCAAGCGATTGTGGCAGAGGCTGCGAATCTCAAAGCCCGCGTGATCGTGGGCGCTGGAGGTGGCAAGGTGCTCGATGCTGCCCGAGCGGCTGCTGCGGCAACACAGATCGGCTTTGTGTCGTGCCCAACAATCTGTTCGACCGATGCTCCAACCAGCGCGCTGTCTGTTATCTATTCTGACAATCGGGCCGCTCACGGGGCCGCCGAGGTGGAAATGTATGAGATCCACAAGCGTTCGCCCGATTTGGTGCTGGTCGACACACGGGTCATTGCACAGAGTCCGTCGCGGTTTCTAGCGGCTGGTATTGGTGATGCAATGAGCACATTCTACGAGGCACGCGCGGTGGTGACTGCCGGAAAGCCGAACATGCGCGGCGGTCTTTCGACTTTGGCGGCATTCGAGTTGTCGCGACTGTGTCGTGATACCGTGCTGGCCCACGGGGAAGCGGCGATGGCCGATTGCTGTAATCAGACCGAAAGCAAGTCGCTGGCATTAGTGGTTGAAGCGGCCACGCTGTTGTCGGGACTGGGTTTCGAATCGGCTGGTCTGGCAGCGGCCCACGCTGTGCACAACGGCCTCACGTCGATTCCATCCACGCACGCCATGCTGCATGGCGAGAAAGTGGCCTTTGGCACGCTCGTGCAACTTGTGCTGGAAGCTCAATCCCACGCAAGCGATCCCGACACACGTGCCAATGCGAATCAGGAAGCCCTGCACGTGGCCGATTTTTTGAATCGCATCGGCCTTCCGATCACGCTGACTCAGTTGCATGTGCCAGACTCCGCCGTTGAACGTGTCGCGGAGCGTTCTGTGGCACCGGGCGAAACGATTCACAACATGCCGTTTCCAGTGGATGCTTTGTCGGTTGCCGCGGCGATCCGTGCGGCTCATGCCATGGGCCAAGCGATTCTTTTGCCGTCCCACGCGGGCTCCACAATCGGCACTTCTCAGCCACAAACCGCTCCTTGAGTGGCATGCCCTGCGAGGCATAGAATCTCAACGCAGAATACCAGCCTGCCATTGCCTCCAGGCTGGTCTTCACAAACACGCCTAGCCTGTCGAAACGTCACGTTCTCTGGAGACATCATGGATTCGCCGAATCGCTTTGTGTGCCGTAGCGGGCTTCGCCAATCGTTGATGCGCGGAATGCTTCTGGCTGGGCTGGGGTTGGCTGCTGGAGTGTTGGCACCGTCGGCGTCTCTGGCAGAGCCGCAAGGGTCGCCGGTGGATGCCCGTGCGGCCGTATCCGCAAGCGATACAAAGCGCGTGTTTGTATCGGGCGTTTCCGACACGTTCGATGCTGTGCGGGCAGCGATTGCAAAGGCAAAAAATGAAACCGGTCGCGACTACCGAGTGATCGTGGTGGGGAATGGTTCTGGCGGGAAGGGCGGTGGAAAAGAACCAGGGGCCGCAACACAGATCCTCGACGGCGTGATCGACCGTTGGCGGCAAGAGTCGGCCGGCAACAAAACACTTGACGGCAAGGTGGCTGGGTTTGATCCGGCCCGCGATGTAACAATCGTGCTGGATGTCAAAGATCGGCAGTTGGCGATGCGAGCACCGTGGAGCTTGGAGGTGTCCAGTGGGCTCAATCCTGAAACCATCGAGCAGGAACTCATTCGAAAAGTGTTTGTGCCGCGAGCGAAAGATGAGCAATACGACGAAGGACTCGCCGACTTAGTGAGTGCGACAGAAGCGTGGGTAAA
>QWQH01000154.1 GCA_003670915.1 Planctomycetota bacterium
AACGTCTTCGCACCGGACGCCAGCGCCAAGAGCTGGTGGCCGAGACAGATCCCAAAGAGTGGCACCTGCCCAATCAGATCCCGAACGGTCTTGATTGCATACTCTAGCGGCTCTGGATCGCCCGGCCCATTCGAGAGAAAAACACCGTCGGGCTTAATCGCGAGCACTTCCTGAGCCGTTGCGTTGCCTGGCAGCACAGTCACCCGATAGCCCGCGCTTGCCAAGTGGCGAGCAATATTCAACTTGAGTCCATAGTCGATCGCGACAACGTGCTTTGCAGCACCGGCGAGAGCCGCCGGCGAGGCTCCAAAAAAGCCCCCTTCCAACGGCTGTACCAGTGGCACGGACCATGCGTCGAGCGACTCCTGCCACTCTCGGGCGTGAGTAGGCATCACTTCTCGCACAAGGTCTCGGCCAATCAGCGACGGCGCAGCCTTCGCCATCTCAACGAGTTTTGTTGGCTCAAACAATTCGCTGGAGAGCACGCCCATCATCGCGCCTCGAGCCCGCAGCCTTCGTACCAGCGCACGCGTGTCGATGCCGGTGATTCCCAGAACGCCTGCCCGAGCCAGATAATCGCCGATCGTATCGGTGGCGGTGAAATTACTTGCGATCCGACTAGCGTGCCGCACAACAAATCCAGAAAGCTGAATTTTGTTGCTTTCGATATCAGCCTCATTGACGCCGTAGTTGCCAATCTCCGGTGCCGTCATCGTGAGAATCTGGCCGCGGTAACTGGGATCAGTGAGGATCTCCTGATAGCCCGTCATCGATGTATTGAAGCACACCTCACCCGAGACGGTTCCCGTCGCACCAAACGACTCGCCAACATAAACTGTTCCGTCCTCAAGGGCCAGCGCCGCACGTGCCACGTATCATTTCTCCAGACGCCAATTCGACCGTGAGTCATCGGCCCCCAGACTACCAATCGCAGACTCGCTGCAACAGCCACAGACTGGGCACGACGAAAAAAGGCGGAAATAAAAAGGGCGTTCTGGTTTTTCGTGTTCTTCTGAGCCCCAGCAGCATCCATTAAAGCTGGGAAAGAAAGTCGTCCAAGGCCCTGCGAGCCTCTTGCTCCTGCTTTTCCCGCTGGGCAACTTCCTTGCGGAGCGTCTCGACCCGATCCTCCTGCTGCGCAAATTTCTGCACGTATCGCGTATACAGTTCGCTACCACGATCGAGCTGCTGCATGTTTTGGCGGATGCGATCCTGCTCTTGGCTCACCGTTGCGATCTCCTGCTGGCTGGCCGCCTTCTCTCGTACAACCTGCTCAATTTCACGCTTGCGACGAATGATTTCGGCCAATGCTTTCTTCACATCCGGACTTGTCACCTTGGCATTCGAGTAAAAAAGGATGGCATTGTCGTCCAGATTCGTGATCACGATTCGCTGGTCTACGAGCATCTCTTCGGCCACATCCAGCACGGCTGGCTTGCCCGGCTGGGCAATCACGACAAATCGCTGACGATCGCGGGTTACCTCGTCGGCCTTGGCTGGCTTCACGAGTTTCCAACCGGACTCCAACGGATATTCCACGAGCACCTTCACACCCTTGTCGCCAGAGTTCTTGACATCGAATTTCTTCTCTCTGGCAAGCTTTCGTGAAGCGATGAGCGTGCCTTTTTCAACCCGCATACTGACGATTTCTTCCGGCTTAACAACCGCCCGCGGTGCAATCTCCACGTCGAGGTCGACCGCATAGCTCAAAAGCCGCTCGCTGCCGGGAGCCATGTCCTCGACTCTGGCATCGCCGGCGTAGGCACCGCCGTCGTACACCGTGATTGGGCCCTGCATGAGATTCAATTTCGTGGAGTTCACCAACCGCAGGCCTGCCAGCGGGTGCTTTGCCATGACTCGTTCATCGTAAATCGCCACCTTCTCTGCCTCAACCTTCTCCCCCACAATCGGTAACATCGCCGAACGCTGTCGCTGGATCGTGACCGGCTTGGCGATCTCGTAGCGAAACAGTTCGCCCAATGCTCCGCCCTGCGCCATGCTCTGCACGCTCGCTGCCGCCTCGAACATCGATTTATCGTGCCACCCCTTGTTGTCGTTGTCCTGGAGTTGATCTTGGGAGTCATTTTTTGCGAATGATCCAGCAGGGGCGGCCGCGAGTTGGTTAGCGGCGAGTTGACTCTTACGCAGCTTGTTCGCAACTAGGGGATTGTCTGCCGTTATTCTGGACCGCGATGCGGCCTCCAGGAATTCGCGTTCGCCCCCAGCTAGATCCTGCCCATACACCTGTGGCACCAGCGATGCGTAGAGTTCCTGTTGCACCTCTGGACGCGGCACATAGAGCGGCTGATAGAGATCCATGACAAACGAAATGGGTCGCCCGCTCACCAATGACATGCTGACGTCTTTCCAGTCGTTATCTGTCGTATTTTCCACGATGGCAAAGCCCTGCAGCATTGCCTGATTGCCGCCCGCCGCATCATCCAACACGAGCCTGTAGCTCGTCTTCCAGATCGGTGTTTGCTGAACGTACCCCACACGCACGTCTCTGGCCCCCTTGCCTGAAAAATTCAGAGTGACCGACTTTTTCTCATTGTCGTGGCCGAGCGCCAACACGGCCAAAGCCTTTTCGAGTTCGCTCTGCAATCGCGGATCAACGAGCTTGATCCGCGTAATGGAATCCAGCGGCAGCGTTCGTAGGCCATCCTTCGTGAGGATCGTGACAAACTCCTTCTCGATTGTTTTGTCAGCACCCACAGGAACGGCGCGCTTCTCAACGCCCACAATTGTCCCAGATGCTGGCGCCAAAGCATCGACGTCGATTGCTTCGCCACGCAATCGGCCGAGGAGCTGGCCCATGGATGGATTATCTGTGAGATTGACCGCAAATGTCTCAAGCGTTTTTGTGAGCGGGTCTCGCGATGCGTAACTCACAGTCGACACGGTACCGCCACCGAGATCTTCGAGCACCATGCTTTTAAGCAGGTCGTTGATGTGCTCGGACTTGAAGCTCATCTCGACCTGCGCATCGTTGTTCACTTTTCCGCCGTGCTGAAAATAGCCAACACCTGAGGTGAAGAGCACCACCTTCTCCAACGGCAGCGGGAACTCCTCTGCCCTATTGCCCGGTGGCTGGGCATTGAGCGATCCAGCCAGAAGGACGGCGATACAACCGGCAATGGAAAGAATACGTGACATGAGTGAGCCTCCAAAGACAAAGAGTGGTGTTCAATGAGACGAGTTGAGTTGACGTTTGACGCACCGGTTGGATGCGCGCGGGAGGCAAAAGGTTCCCGGAAGAAAAGGGTGTGGGAATCATGCTCTGGCAGCTCTCGCAAAGCAAACCCTGCGACGAGCCTCCCGTGGAAATGCCGTGGTCACCGTACCGATGGCTGGGCGATCATTTTTGCAATCCGACGGCCCGGAGATGTCATGGCTAGTTCGCCGAGTTTGTCGACTGCGACCCACGCCAGGTTCTGCGACAGCTTGCCCGTTCGAGCAGCCGTACAGGCCACCACAGCCAGCGTGATTCGGTGGTGCGTCACCGTGTGAGTGAACGTGCCCAGAGCCTTGGGTTGCGTGCAGGCCAACGGCTGGAGCGTTTTTGATTCGCCGATGGCTTGGTGGATTTTTCTGGCTGCAGCTTGCACTCGAGGAAAATCCCAGAGGCCCGCCCACCATTCTCCTTCTTCTCGCTTCTGCACCAACACGCGTGCTCCGCGGCGCACAATAATCGCAGCCTCGCGAAGCTGCTTGGTAGCCCGACGCACCGACTTCATCGGAATCCTACTCACGCGACCGCTGTTTTTTGCATCGCACATGCGAGCCAATGGACAGGCTGTGCAGAGGGGCCTGTCTGGCGTGCAGACCATTGCTCCCAGATCCATCAAGGCCTGATTGAACCGTCCGGCATCTCGCTGTGGCACAAGGCTGTGCGCGATTTTCCATATCGGCTCGTCGCCGCCCGGCCTGTCTAACCGCTTCGCATAGCCAGCGAGCCTTGCAAGCACGCGGCGAGAATTAGCCTCGACAATT
Source organism: Planctomycetota bacterium (assembly GCA_003670915.1). Classification (GTDB taxonomy): domain Bacteria; phylum Planctomycetota; class Planctomycetia; order Pirellulales; family UBA1268; genus BAIKAL-G1-2R. Next base: position 3,994 of record QWQH01000154.1, read on the forward strand.
GGCTCGGGAAGATCCATCGCAATCGACGCAATCGCACCGGCTGTGTAGCGGCCAATGCCTGGGAGGCCGCGGAGCGCCGCAACTGTCCGAGGAAATATGCCGCCATGTTCGGTGGCCAGCACCTTAGCTGCCGCGTGCATCTGCCTGGCCCGACGGTAGTAGCCAAGGCCTTCCCACGCCCGCAGGACATCGTGCTCGTCAGCTGCCGCAAGCGATTCAACGGTTGGAAACAACGCGAGAAATCGCTGGTAAAAGTCTTTGACTCTCTCTACCTGCGTTTGCTGAAGCATAATCTCGCTCACCCAAACCCGATAAGGATCCCGGGACCGCCGCCAGGGCAGGTCCCGCCTAGCGCGGGCATACCACGCCCCCAACGCCCGCGCAATGGCTCTGGCATTGAGTGGCCGACACTCGCTTGAACGAATCCCTGCGACCTTCACATCGGCCCCTTGCAATCGTGTTTTTATTCCGTTCCAACCAAAGGAGTCTATCAAGGCCCATGCCGTCCGTAGATGTCCCCGCGTGAGTGTGCTTGTTTCATCCTCGATGCTAATGACCAACACAGATTCCAGCCAGCCGTTGAAGCCCGATCACAAACGTGATCAAAGCCCTGAAGTAAAAAAACACAAAAGCCGCCGCGCACAAACCGCGGAAAAGCTGCGCGTGCAGCGGCACGAGTCGGCCGTGGGGTGTGAATGGGAATTTGTTCACCCTCGGTGTGCTCGGAAACGCCGTGACGATATGGCGGAGGTGGAGGCGATGGTCGAAGCCGGCGAAATGGACATTGCCCGCGACGAGCTTGTCTGGCTGCTATCGGAGTGCCCTGATTTCTTGGACGCCCACGTGCACCTAGGCTTGATTGCTTTGGAGGATGGCGACCCAAAGCTGGCAAGGGGCCACTTCGGCCGGGCCTACGAACTGGGGCTCCGGGCGCTGGATGCCGCTGACAACCCCCATCCGCTGCCATACGTTCGCCCGAGCAACAGGCCTTTTTTTGAAGCCGCCAAAGGGCTCGTTCACTGCCTCATTGCAACTGGCCGGGAGGCCATGACAAAAGATATCCAGCGACGCCTGGCACAACTCGACCCCACTGATCCGCTGGGCATTGCAAGAATGACAGGCATTCAGGGCACATGAAGGGCCAATGCACGCCGCACGCGTGCCCCCTGCGAGCCGCCAGTGTGAAAACGCATCTCATTTGATCTCGTATGCTATGTGGCTGTTCGTAATTTTATTCTCTCTCCGTAATTTTATTCTCTCTCCGTAATTTTTATTCTCTCTCCGTAATAAGGAGTGGCCGCCTTATGTGCTCTGGTACCCGCTTGCGTACGCTTGCTCTGGTGGCCCTCTTGCTAGTCATGCAGGCCATGGTTGTGTTCTCGGGAGCGGTGGCTCTGGCGACTGATGCACCTGTCGAGACAATCCGGCTCTGGCAGGGCGATGCTCCTGGCTCACTAGGTGCGGCGGAGCAAGATATTCCACTGGTGGCGTGGTGGCCCGCGTTGAACTCGAAGCCTCCGCAAGAAAAAACGGCTGCCATCGTGATCTGTCCAGGCGGTGGCTACGGCGGGCTGGCCGATCACGAGGGCTCCGACTACGCCCGCTGGCTCAACGCACAGGGCGTTTCGGCTTTCGTACTCCGCTACCGCTTGGGCAGCAAGGGATACCGGCATCCTGTCATGCTCGGAGACGTCTCGCGGGCCATGCGAGTGGTGCGATCACAGCACGCACAGCTTGGGATCGATCCAAAACGCGTCGGTGTGATGGGCAGTTCGGCCGGTGGGCACCTCGCTCTAATGGTCCTGACTCACGGCGACGATGGCAACCCATCTGCGGTTGATCCAATCGACCAACAGTCCTCGCGGGCCGATCTGGGCGTGCTCTGCTATCCCGTCGTGAGCATGGTGTCGCCCAACGCTCACATCGGTTCGCAAAAGAATCTGCTTGGAGATGCTCCTTCTGAAGAACTCCTGCGAGATCTCTCTGGAGAACTTGCGGTCAATGACCAGACGCCGCCAACGTTTGTCTGGCATACGGTCGAAGATAAAGGCGTCAAGCTGGAAGGCGTTCTGAATCTTGCCGCCTCGCTCCAGAAGCACAACCGTCCGTTCGAATTGCACGTGTATGAAAAAGGGCCGCACGGCATTGGCCTCGGCGTGCGGCCATACGATCCGACAAAGCTCCATCCGTGGACCGTCGAATGCACTCGCTGGCTTAAGGAGCGTGGATTTTCCAAGAGCACGGCCCAGACCCCAGAGCCACGCCCATGAGGAATCCTCCTCGCTTTATCGTTCTGGAGGGGATTGACGGAGCTGGAAAATCCTCGCAGATCACAGCCCTTGTGGCATGGCTACGAGAAAATCGTTGCATGGTGACGACGTGCCGCGACCCCGGCTCGACGGCAGCCGGCGATGCGATTCGGAGCATTCTGCTGGACCGTCAGGAGGTCACCCTCGTTCAAACAGCGGAAATGCTGCTGTACATGGCCGCGCGGGCGCAGCTTGTGGCAGAGATCATTCGGCCGGCACTCGCAAGGGGTGAGTGGGTCGTCTCGGATCGCTATTTGCTGGCAAACATTGTCTACCAAGGCCATGCTGGCGGCCTTGATCCGGAAATCATCCGACAGGTGGGAGCAGTGGCCACCGGTGGGCTCCAGCCCGATCTTGTTCTTTTCCTCGATCTTGATCTGGAGACTGCCTCACAACGGCTGTCACGGCCGCTGGACAAACTCGAAAACCGGGGCGATGAATTTCGCAAGCGGTTGCACGATGGGTATCGAATCGAGGCGGCCCGCCAACCGGACAGGATCGCCGTGATCGATGCGACTGGCAGCATCGATCACGTTGCAGCCCGCCTGCGTGATGCAGTATCGCAGCGATTGGAGACAGGATTCACTTCCTGACTGAAAAAACAATGGCGTGGCAGGGAATCGAAGGACACGATGCGGTCGTGGAAAGGTTTGTGGCGGCGCAGGCCCGCGGCCGCATCGCCGGGACGTATCTCTTTATCGGGCCACCTGGCATCGGCAAGAGCACCTTTGCGCACACTCTGGCACGATCCCTGCTCTGCCAGTCGATGGGCGAAGGCCTCGTGCCGTGCAACGTGTGCCGTTCGTGCGTGCAGGCAAAGGCTGGCAGCCATCCAGATATCGACACCGTGTCGAAGCCGGACGATCGGGCCACGATTCCGCTGGAATTCTTCATCGGCGACTCAGATCACCGGATGCGAGAGGGTCTGTGCTGGAGGCTCCTGCTCCGGCCAGCGATGGGGAGTCGCAAGGTGGCGATTATTTTGGATGCCGACCACCTCGCCGACGAGGCTGCCAACTGCTTACTCAAGACGCTGGAGGAACCCCCGGACAACGCGGTGATTGTGCTGGTCGGCACGGCGCTGGAACGGCAACTCCCGACGATCCGCTCGCGGTGTCAAATCGTACGGTTTCGCCCACTCGCGAGCGAGTCGATTTTTTCAATTCTGAAACGAGAAATGGCTTCCCAAAGAGATAGGGACCAGCTTGACAATGATGATGCCCAAAAAAAAGAGCCCGACAACGACTCGCTTCTTTGGGCCTGCGCTCAAGGCTCCGGCGGCAGCCTCGAGCGGGCGCGGCTGCTGCTCGACCCTATGCTAACGGAATTTCGTGGCCGACTCACTGCGCTGCTCTCGCACCGCCCAATGCATGGCGTTGCATTAGCTGACGAGACGAAGTTGCTCCTCGACGCTGCTGGCAAAGAAGCCCCCATTCGGCGTGCTAGGCTCAGGATCGTACTCGAATCTGCCATCGATTTTTTTCGTGCGGCCCTGCGGGATGATCTGGCCGGCGAGCCTTCCTGCGACCCAGCTCTTGCTCTACTGATCAACGCGTGGGCAGGCAGTGCGGGGGAAGCGGTCGTGTCACTTCGCCATACACTCGACGCGTTGGATGCGGTCAATCGGAATGCCAACCTCACGATTGTCGTTGACGCTTGGACCGCTCTCCTAGAACAGCCGCGTCTTGCCCAAACCACCTGACCTCCGCGAGCCGCCCACCATTGCTGCCTCTCTGCACAGAGGAGCCTCTGCGATGTGTTAAGCCGTAACGATTGCTTGCCGTGGCATCGATTTTTCTGGTCATTCCTGTCGATCCTGATTTCCGGGTCGTGCCTTCAGTGCAAGGCGAGATCTGATCGTGGTGAGTGTTTGGTCATCTGCCGGGGGTGAGTCAGAATGTCAGAAAAGCAGGCGGGTTCCATTGTCGTTTCATCGTTTATTGCCGGACTCGTATTTGCGGCTGCTCTTTTCATTCCACATGCATGGGATCCGGTGCCAGAGCCCTTTTTTGGTCTCGAAGAGCCCCTTGCGGAAGGAATCCACAAGGGTTCGCTCGCATCGGTGGCTGAAAGCACTATCGCAGTCGATGCGAATCCCCGAAGCGGCGGCCTTGCGGCACATCCAGCAATCGTGGCCGCAGCGATCACCACAGGTGGCTCCTCCGCTCTCCCAGTCGCACCGCCAGTTCTTCGCGGCACAGGCGATCTTCAGCATATGGCGGCGGTCCTAGCAGCTACATCGCCCGAGCGACTCGCGATGAACGGGTCATCCGGAACCGCCGTGCAGACAGTGCAAGCTCAAATCGTTCAGTCGCAGGCCGTTCCGCGGGCTGTTGCCCAAGTCCATGCCGCACCGCCGCCCAAATCGGAGCCCATCCATCCAAGATTGATGCTGCCACCACCAGCAGGTGATTCGCTGGGTTCCGCCCCGATGCCTGGAGAAAACTGGAGCAACCCCGATACGGTCAACTGGTCTGAAACTCCAGTCTCGGAGTCCCCAGAAAACTCCAACCTGCAAACGTCTCCTCGGTTTGGATTGCTGACAGAACGACGGTACGAATCCCGGGGCGATGGTTTTGCTCCCACGCAGGAGAGCAGCGAGCAGGACTCCGGCCAACCAACCATCGGCGGACGTTTTTTTGATCGGCTGCGTGTAGGCGAGAGGCTGCTCTCGAGAGAACGGGGCAGCGATGTGTCCCAGAAGCCTCCAATAGTTTCACCCATCCAGACATTCCCGGCTGACATCCGTGTCTGGCCAACACCTGCCAAATTGCTCGAACAGTTGGAGCAACTCGCTGCGATCCATCCGAAAGCCGCCGGAACTGCCGGTATGCCCGCAGTTGCTTGGGCGACCTATTCGCTGGCTCAACTACGCGATGTCTTAACGACCAGCGGGCCTCGAGATCCCGTTGCAGCGGCAAGCCTCGTCACGCTTGGAGAGTCTGTGCATGCGGGCATGGGGATTGCTGATGGCATCGCTGATGCTTCCCTCGCATCAGGAACGAGGCGAGCAGCCTTGGCGATGGCCAGGCGAGTGGCCGTGTGGCGCAGCGCCACAGGACTCTTCGCCACAATCGCTGGCCAACAGGCGGCCGAGGCCGCTGGGGCTGCCACGCCCTCCCGCGAAGCAGTTCCTTTGTGGAGCCAACGCAACGAAGCGGAGATCGCCCAACTCCTTCACTCCTTGGAACGATTCGAATCAACACTCTCTCCAACAGATGCCGCAGTGGCGACGGCGACCACTGCGGCGATCGACGCTTCGCCCCAGGGGGTGTGTCGGAATGTTGCCAAGGCTGTGCGAGAACATTATCTATCTGCCAATGTCCGAATCGCCGTGCACCAGCAGTTTCTGGACAAACTTTTGCCGGCGGCAACAGTCAATACTGGACCGGTAGACGATGTGGTCTTGGGCAGAAATGTGCGGGGCACCCGCACCGTCGAACGCACCACCACCGTCCGATTTACTCCCGACTCCGACGAGATCTGCATCAGCCTCGAAGTACACGGTGACGTGGATTCTCGCACGGTCACAGAAGCTGGGCCCGTATCGCTGACGGCCCGCGCAGCCTCCTCGTTTACAGTGAGCAAACCCATCAAGGTATGTTCGGCAGGTTTGCTCTTTGGCGACGCCACTGGCGTCGCATCCAACCGCTCGCAACTCGACGCCATACAGACGAGCTTCGACTCCGTACCTATCATGCGATCGCTGGTTCGAAATATTGCCAAAAGCCAGCACGATGAAAAATTACCCGCGGCCAATCGCGAGGTGACCGACCTGATCATCGGGCGCGCCTGCCGCGAGGTTGATGAACAGTCGGAACCGCGTTTCAAGGAAATCGCGGATCGGATACGCACGAAGGTCTGGTCGCCTCTGGTGCAACTGGGTTTAGAGCCGACCGCCGTAGCCATGGAGACAACGCAAACCGTCGCCACCGTTCGCCTACGACTGGCTGGCAATGGACAACTCGCCGCCCACACCCCTCGGCCGCGGGCGCCTTCGGACTCCATGCTCAGCATGCAGGTGCACGACTCATCGCTCAACAACGCAATGGAGCGACTCGAACTGGCCGGCAACAGGCTCTCGCTGGAGGAACTGATGCAAACCCTCTGCGAAAGGCTTGGGGTGACTTCAAACAACTCCCAAGATCTGCCGGAGGGGGTCGCCGTGACGTTCGCAAAAGAACAGCCGCTACGAATCGAGTGCCGAGATGGGTTAGTGCACGTGCGAGTAATGCTCGACGCAATCGAAAGCGGTCGCCGTCACTGGTACGACATCGTGGCACACGTCGCCTATAAGCCCACGGCCAGTTCAACCCAAGTGTTTCTAGAGCGGGAGGGGCCAGTACAATTGAGCGGCTCTGGGCATCACGGCCGCATGGAACTCGCCCTACGTGCCATCTTTGGCAAGATCTTTCCGAAGGAGCGACCGATCCCCGTGCTTCCAGACCGAATCGTGGCGAACCCTCGCCTTGCAGGCATGCGGGTGCTGCAATCGGTCAGCTCTGACGGATGGTTTGCTCTGGCGATTGGCCTACGAGAACCGGTTGCGACGGTCAACGCCACCCTCGAGCCATCGCCCCAACGGAAGCGGAGGTAGACTCCACCGCTTCCGCACGCCCGACCTACGAGGAACGCCACTATGCCCGCTCGTTCACAATCTTCTCGCATCGAATCCGACAGCATGGGCAACGTCAACGTGCCTACAAACCGCTATTGGGGCGCCCAAACAGAGCGATCTCGCGACAACTTCAAAATTGGCGTTGATCGCTTTCAGTGGGGGCAAGCCATTACGCAGTCGCTGGGTATCCTCAAGAAATGCGCAGCGTTGGCCAACGGCGAACTCGGGCAGATCCCTCCCGAAAAGGTGCGGCTGATCGTACAGGCCGCGGAGGAAGTGATTGACGGCACGCTGAACGATCACTTTCCGCTTGTCGTATTTCAGACTGGCAGTGGCACGCAGTCAAACATGAATGCCAATGAGGTGATATCAAACCGTGCCATCGAGTTGGCTGGCGGAGTGATGGGATCCAAGTCGCCGATCCATCCCAACGATGATGTCAACCGCGGACAGTCGTCGAACGATACGTTCCCCACCGCGATGCACATTGCTGCGGTGCAAACGATTCACAACCGACTGCTCCCGGCCGTGCGAAGTCTTCGAGATGTGTTCGCTGAATTGGAGGAGCGGTATGCTGCGGTTGTCAAAATCGGACGCACGCATCTCCAAGATGCCACGCCCATCACACTCGGCCAGGAGATCTCTGCGTGGCGATCGCAGTTAGATGACAGAATAAACTCGGTCGAGCGGTCGATGCTCGGGCTCTACGAACTGGCGATCGGCGGCACGGCTGTGGGCACGGGCCTCAATGCCCACCCGCACTTTGGAGAAGTAACTGCCCGTTATATCTCAAAAGAAACGGGACACCCTTTCGTATCAGCGCCAAATAAGTTTGCCGCGCTCTCTGCCCATGATGCTCTCGTGGAAATCAGTGCCGCCGAGCGCGGGCTCGCGATGGCCCTGTATAAGATCGCCAGCGACATCCGCTGGCTGGCCTCTGGGCCTCGCTGTGGCATCGGCGAAATTGCAATTCCTGAAAATGAACCTGGTAGTTCGATTATGCCTGGGAAAGTGAACCCCACGCAGTGCGAGGCGATGACGATGGTCTGCGTGCAGGTGTTCGGAAACGACGCCGCGGTGGCCTTCGCTGGATCGCAGGGACATTTTCAGCTCAATGTCTTCAAGCCGCTCATGATTCACAACGTGCTGGAGTCTGCCGACCTGATGGCCGATTCCTGCGACTCGATGCGGATCCACTGCGCCACAGGTATCGTGCCACAGATGAATCGCATCCAGCAGAATCTCGACAACTCTCTCATGCTTGTCACAGCACTGAATCCACACATCGGTTATGAGAAGTCAGCCACCATCGCGAAGACAGCGCTCCAGAGAGGCACGAGCCTCAAAGAAGCGGCTGTCTCGCTTGGGTATGTTTCCGCTGAGGATTACGACCTGTGGGTCATCCCTGCCGAAATGACACGTCCCAAATAACGCTGATTCGCACGCCGCCGTGGTGGCGTACAATCCGTGCCTGTTAGTAAAGCCCGTGACAACGCGCGGTGTCAGGCGTTCAAATCGCTGCGGCGGCAGTCTCTCCGGTGCGGATCCGCACAACCTCAGCGAGATCTGTCACGAAAATCTTGCCGTCGCCCACCTGGCCGGTGCGGGCAGTCGTCATGATCTTGCTTATAACGGCCTGCACCTCGTCGTCACTCACCACTACCTCGATCTTCACCTTCGGCAGAAAATCAACGGAATACTCCGCACCACGGTAGGTTTCTGTGTGCCCCTTCTGCCGGCCAAATCCCCGGACTTCTGTCACGGTCATGCCCTTGATTCCCTGCGCATTGAGCGCGTCTTTTACTTCCTCCAGCTTGAAATGCCGGATGACAGCTTCGATTTTCTTCATGGTGATTCTCCTGTGAGGTGGGGCTTTCAACGAATGACTTCAGAAAACCATACGCGATTTTCTGCCGGGAGCCATACGCATGCGCGTTGGCGATCCCTCTCCGCATCGATATCCATTCTCAATCACTGCACACCGCATGCCGAACAGACAAGGCGTTTTTTCTGCGAGCGATTCGCAGTTCTGCCGAGAGACGCTGTCGCATTTCCAGAGCGCCCGCATAAGCCACAATCCACTCGGGCCCCGCACGCCTCTGCCAGAGTGCCGTGCTAGCTGCTGTTGAAAGGTCCTTGGCAAACTGTCTCGCGAACGAGGCGCACCGTCATGCAAATGATGCGCATTGCATGATTTGGCATGCGGCCGCGTTGTGGGTCGGTTGCTTTTTTCAGCCCAGAGAAGTCATGGGCGGCGAAAGCTGGAGCCATCCAGACCATGGCTCTTCATGAGGCGATAGAGAGTGCCTCGTGGGAGATGCGCCTCGCGAGCGGCGGCGGAAACATCCCCCAAATGCCGGGAGAGCAATTCCGTGAGGTACTGCTTTTCAAATCTCGCACTATGGATGGCACGCTGCGCAAAATAGCCTACGGCTCCCGCTTCGGCCCCCACTGCATGGCCTGCTGCAGCAACAAGTTCGTCTGGCAAGTCCTCAACGCCAGCCATCGTGGTGCGTGCCATGGCGATCGCCCGCCGTACCACATTCTGCAATTCACGTACATTGCCCGGCCAGTGATAGCTCCGAAGCACCTGATAGGCATCTGTCGAGAGCCCTCCTGTGGCCTTACCCATCTCCTGGCTGGCCCGGTTGGCATAATATTCTGCCAAGAGGCCGATGTCGTCGCCGCGTGCCCGCAGCGGCGGCAGGTCGATCCGCACAACATTGATTCTATAAAAGAGGTCGCGACGAAACTCAGCGCGTTCGAGCATGGTGTCGAGATTGCGGGACGTAGCGGCAACGACTCGAACGTCGACAGCCGTTTCTTGCCTCGCACCCACTCGCCGCACTCGCCGTTCTTGGAGCACTC
>QWQH01000013.1 GCA_003670915.1 Planctomycetota bacterium
ACGTCGGCTAACTTGCGGGTCAAATAGCCCGAGTCAGCCGTCTTGAGTGCTGTATCGGCCAAGCCCTTGCGAGCACCGTGGGTGGAGCTGAAATATTCAAGCACCGTCAGCCCTTCGCGAAAGTTCGCCTTAATAGGTGTTTCAATGATTTTGCCCGATGGCTTGGCCATGAGCCCACGCATACCGGCCAACTGACGGATTTGCTCCACGCCACCCCGGGCGCCGGAGTGGGCCATCAAATAAATCGGATTCACGTAGCCAGACCGCCTGTTGTCGCGGGCGTCTGTATCCTGCTCCAACTCCTCCATCATCTCCAAGGTGATTCGCTCACGGGCGTGCGTCCAGGCATCGAGCACCTGATTATAGCGCTCCCCGTCGGTAATCACGCCTCGCTGATAGAGCTTCATGATCTTCATTACGCTCTTCTCTGCCTCGGTAATGATCTTGGTCTTGTTGGCCGGCGTAATGAGATCATCTGTAGCAAACGATAGTCCGCTCTTCGTGCTCCACCCGAAGCCGGTGCGATTCATATCGTCGAGAAGATCGATAGTCTTTCGACGACCAAGCGCTTGGTAGCAGTCGGAGATCACCCGAGCGAGTTCGCTGGAACGCATCGGGATGTTGTAGAAGAGCATTCCATCTGGCAGGACAGAGTTGAACAGCACGCGGCCGACAGTTGTTTCAATAATGGCACCTGGCTTTGCCAAGGCATCGACGTCGGTCTTGAGGCAACGCTGCGCCGGCAACTTGACCTTGATCTTGGCGTGCGTATCGACCTTGCCAAGTGAGTGAGCCATCTCGACTTCTTCGGCGTTCTTAAACACCATTCCTTCGCCTTTGCGCGAGGGCAGTGCCATTGTCAGGTAGTAGCATCCCATCACCACGTCTTGCGATGGACTAATGATCGGCGCACCGTTAGCGGGGCTAAAGATGTTGTTCGTTGCCAGCATCAAGGTGTGGGCTTCGACCTGAGCTTCGATGGAAAGAGGCAAATGAACGGCCATTTGATCGCCGTCGAAATCAGCGTTGAAACCCTTGCAGACCAGCGGATGCAACTTGATGGCGTTGCCTTCCACCAAGAGCGGCTCAAAAGCCTGAATGCCCATGCGGTGGAGCGTTGGGGCACGGTTCAAGAGCACAGGGTGGTTGCGAATGACCTCCTCAAGGATGTCCCAGACCTCAGCGTCCTTCCGTTCGAGCATCTTCTTGGCGCTCTTGATCGTGTCGGCGTGACCGAGTTCCTTCAGCCTGCGGATGATGAACGGCTGGTAGAGTTCCAGCGCAATTTTCTTGGGCAGTCCGCACTGGTGAAGGCGGAGCGTCGGACCGACCACAATCACGCTGCGGGCGGAATAATCGACGCGTTTGCCGAGGAGATTCTCTCGAAAGCGGCCCTGTTTGCCCTTGATCATATCGGTCAGGCTTTTCAGCGGACGATTGCTCGATGCGAGCACCGGCCGCTTGCAGCGATTGTTATCAAACAGTGCATCGACCGACTGCTGGAGCATCCGCTTTTCATTGCGGATAATCACCTCGGGTGCGTTTAAGTCGACGAGCTTCTTTAAGCGGTTGTTGCGATTGATGATGCGGCGGTAGAGATCGTTTAAGTCGCTCGTCGCAAAATTACCAGAGTCCAGCATGACAAGCGGCCGAAGGTCTGGCGGGATCACAGGGATCACATCGAGCACCATCCACTCTGGTTTATTTTCACTGTCGCGAATACTCTCAACAATCTTCAGGCGATTGACGAGATCCTTCTTCTTTTGCTTCGAATTGGTGGTGTGAAGATTTTCTCGAAGGTCCTTCGAAAGCTGCACCAGATCGAGCCCGAGCAGCAACTTGCGGACTGCCTCAGCGCCCATCTCGGCATCAAAACTATTCTCACCGTGCTCGGCACGTGCCGCACGAAACTCTTCTTCAGTCAACAGTTGTTGCTTCTTGAGCGGCGTGTCCTTGGGGTCGAGAACAACGTAGTCTTGAAAGTACGTCACTTTTTCTAAGCTGGAGGTTTTCATGTCCAGCAGGGCACCCAAGCGGCTCGGCATCGCCTTGAAAAACCAGATGTGCACGACCGGCGCGGCCAACTCGATGTGCCCCATGCGTTTGCGGCGCACGCGGCTGTGCGTCACCTTCACGCCGCAGCGATCGCAGATCATTCCCTTGTACTTCATGCCGCGATACTTGCCGCAGGAACACTCCCAGTCTTTCTCTGGGCCAAAAATTTTCTCGCACATCAACCCATCTTTCTCAGGGCGATAGGTGCGGTAGTTGATGGTTTCGGGCTTTTTGACCTCGCCGAACGACCAGCTACGAATGTCGTGCGGCCGTGCAAGACTGATTTTCACTGCCGAGTAGTCGTTGACGCGATCGTAGGTGGATTCACCAATGCTCACGAGACATCTCCTTGAAAAGCTTCAGAAAAAGCCAAACTATAAAAATGAACAATCGATTGAGAACAAACAGAATGAACTGAAACGTGAAGCGTGCAGACCCTCTTAGTTGAGTCAGATCCGACGCTTCTCAAGCGACATATTGAGGGCTAGTCCACGGATCTCGTTGGTGAGCACGTCGAAACTTGCAGGCGTGCCCGCCTCGAGCGTGTTCTCCCCCTTCACCATGCTTTCGTAGATCTTGGTTCGACCTTCCACGTCGTCGCTCTTGACGGTGAGCAACTCCTGAAGGGTGTACGCAGCACCGTAGGCTTCCAATGCCCACACTTCCATCTCTCCAAAACGCTGTCCTCCAAAACGGGCTTTTCCGCCGAGCGGTTGCTGCGTGATGAGCGAGTAGGGGCCTGTCGAGCGGGCATGCACCTTGTCGTCGACAAGATGATGCAACTTGAGCATGTAAATATAGCCAACGGTTGTTTCCTGCTCCAATCGATCGCCCGTGCGGCCATCGTAGAGTTGTGTTTTTCCGTGGCTCGGGAGGCCAGCCTGCTTGAGCAGGGCATTAATTTCGTCCTCGTTAGCTCCGTCGAATACAGGCGTGATGGCTTGGAAGCCCAACAACTTCCCGGCCCAGCCCAAGTGGGTTTCAAGGATTTGACCCACGTTCATCCGACTCGGAACGCCGAGCGGATTGAGCAGGATCTGCACTGGCGTGCCATCGGCCAAAAACGGCATGTCTTCCTTGGGCAGGATTTTTGCAATCACGCCCTTGTTGCCGTGGCGGCCAGCCATCTTGTCGCCCACAGAAATCGCTCGCTTGGCTGCTACATAAACCTTCACCATCTGGAGCACACCAGGCCGCAACTCATCCCCACGCTTCATGCTGTTGAGGCTGCGATCGCGAGCATCAATTGCCTCCTCTACGGCAGGCCACATCGTTTTGTAAATCTTTTCGATATCAGTTTTTCGCTGCGGCGAACGGACGTCGAGGGAATCCAAATGAAAGGCTACAGCGCGATCGGCCACCACCTTGTGATCTTGGTCTCGTACCAGCGGGCTTCCGTCTGCTGCGGTCAACGGTTTCTGAAGAACCTTTTCGATCTCAGCGGCCATCGCTCCAAACGCTTCAGCAACGCGCAGGTTGCCTTCGTTTTCGGTTTCCTTGAGTTGTTTCTCAAACTCTTGGCGTTCCTCTTCGGAAAGACTCATGCGGCGGGAAAACTTCTCGGTGGCAGTGACGATACCCTCCACCCCAGACGGAACCTCGAGCGAATCGTTTTTGACATCTTCGCCAGCGCGGCCGAAGATCGCATGAAGCAATTTCTCTTCCGGAGTCAGTTCGGTTTTGCTCTTGGGCGAAACCTTTCCAACGAGGATGTCGCCCGAGCGAACGTACGTGCCGATCCGCACAATGCCCCCCTCGTCGAGATTGTGCAAAGCACGTTCGCCGACGTTTGGAATGTCGCGGGTAAACTCCTCACGGCCGAGCTTCGTGTCGCGGATCTCAATATCGTATTCTTCGATGTGAATGGAGGTGTAGACATCCTCCTCCACGAGTTCTTCGCTGATGATGATGGCGTCTTCAAAGTTAAATCCATCCCACGCCATAAAGCCCACGAGCACATTGCGGCCGAGAGCCAACTCGCCCTTGTAGGTGGCCGCACCATCCGCCAGCACATCCCCCTTTTCAACCTTCTGGCCGAGGGAAACGATCGGCTTCTGGTTCTGGCACGTTCGCTCGTTGAGCCCGACAAACTTTCGCATCTTGTAGATGTCGGTTCCACCGGAACCGCCCGACACGTTGATTTCAATCCGCTCGGCGTCGAGGTAGCCGACAACGCCTTTTCTCGCGGCTCGGACGATAAGCCCAGAGTTCACAGCGACGTCTCGCTCCATGCCGGTGGCAACGATTGGAGGCTCAGTGATCAAGAGCGGCACAGCCTGTCGCTGCATGTTGGAGCCCATCAACGCTCGATTGGCATCGTCGTGTTCAAGGAACGGAATTAAGCCTGCCGAAACGCCAACCATTTGGCTTGGGGCGACGTCGATGTACTGAATATCATCTGCCGCCACGAGCACGAAATCGCCACGGTAGCGGGCAATGATCGACTCGCCCTGAAGCTTGCTATCGATCACCGATGCGTCTGCCGAGGCGAGATGCGCTTCGTGCTCTTCGTCGGCACGCAGCCACACAACATCGTCCGTGAGTTTGCACTTTGATACCTTGCGATAGGGCGTGACAAGAAAGCCATACGAGTCGACGCCGGAATAAATCGCGAGACTCGAGATGAGTCCGATGTTTGTGCCTTCCGGCGTTTCGATAGGACAGATCCGGCCGTAGTGAGAAATGTGCACGTCGCGCACTTCAAAACCGGCGCGCTTGCGGTTGAGCCCGCCTGGGCCAAGGGCCGACAGTCGCCGCTCATGCGTGAGCATAGAGAGCGGATTGGTTTGATCGACGACCTGCGACAGTTCGCCGCGGCCAAAGAAATATTCAATAGCCGCAGAAATGCTCTTGGGATTGATGAGTGAGCGAGGGGACATTTCAGCCACATCCTTGAGGCTCATTCTCTCCTGTACGGTGCGTCGCAACTTGAGGAATCCCTTTCGCAGTTCGTCGCTTGCGAGTTCGTCGATCGTGCGTAGGCGGCGATTGCCCAAGTGATCGATGTCATCAACCTCAACCTCACCCTCGCCCTCGCTCAACTGCAGCATATAGCGAATAGCGGCGATGAGGTCGTCCGGGCGAAGCGTCATCTCTGTTTCGGGCACGGCGAGTCCGAGTTTGCGATTAATGCGGAACCGGCCAACGCGGCCGAGGCGGTAGCGGTTGGTGTCTTTGAATTTTTCATCGAAGAGCGTTCGGGCTTTATCGAGGGCGGCAGGATTGCCCGGCCGAAGGCGCTGGTATATTCGCACCAGCGCGTCTTCGTGGCTGGGAGCGACGTTGGTGCGTTTCTTTGATTCGTCTGCATCCTCACGCAGGCTGTTCATGATCAAGGGCACCTTCTGCTCCTGCATCAACTCCACGGCCTGAAGGCCAGAGGTGCAGATGAGTTCGGCCATGTCGTGAGTGATCTTGCAGCCGGCATCAACCAGAATTTCACCAGCCCGCTCACTTGTCTTTGGGTAGACAATGTCGTCTACAGCAATCTTGCCTTCTAGCTTCGGCACGCTTCGCGAGCCAGACACCTTCTCAACGGAGCTCTTGTAAAAAAGCTTAAGGATTGCGGCATCCCGAGAGTATTTAGGGTCCATCGCGCGCAGCAGAGTGAGCGCAGAAAATTTACCACTCTGGTCGATCCGCACCTGCAGTGTGTCTTTTTTAGAAACGTTGAACTCGATCCAACTCCCACGCTCCGGAATAATGCGGCAGTTGAACGTCTTTCGATCGGCAGAGGTGGTGTCGGCAACAAAGTCGATGCCCGGAGAGCGATGCAGCTGGCTGACCACGACTCGCTCGGCACCATTGATAATGAATTCGCCACCGCCGAGCATGATCGGAACATCACCGAGGTAGACCTCTTCCTCGATCGGTTGCTCGCGGGTGAGTCGCATCAAAACACGGAGGGGCCGGCCATATGTCAAACGCAACTGGCGGCATTCATCGGGATCGTAGCGAGGCTTGCCAAGTTCGTACCGAAGGTATTCCAGCTTGACCGTCTTGTCGTAGCTTTCAACTGGAAAAATCTCCCGCAACACGCCCTCGATGCCTTCGTCTTTTCGCTTCGTAGGCGCAGTGTCGTACTGAAGAAACCGATCGTAAAACCGTGTTTGAATTTCGGTGAGGTCAGGGATTGCGTGGCTGGCACGACGGCTGCCGAAGTGGCGGATTTCAGTCGGCTGGAGGCGACGTACGGCGGGAGTTGCCATTGACAGAAAGCTCCTGGAGAGAGTCTTGTGAGGGAGCTCAATCGAAGGCTGATCAAAGCCGGTAACGGCTGCGACGAACCCACAGAAAGAGCGCACAAAAAATCGGCAGACGGGCAGACAAAAAAACAATCCCAATCAGAAAATTTCTTTTCCAATCCGGATCGTTAGCACAACAGTAGGGGTGGAATAAGCAACGGTGACAAGAGAGGCGGCGAAGGCGGCAGGCACGAATTTGGAGCAGGCAAAAACTGTACCGAATAAAACTATAACGGTTGGCAGCCGGAAGGCCAAGCTCCCGGCCACCAATCCCGTGTTTTGAGCGTTTTTACTTGATCGAGACCTTGGCGTTGACGTCTTCAAGCTCCTTTTTGAGCTTCTCGGCATCGGCCTTGGAGATTCCTTCCTTGACCTTGGCAGGGCAGCTTTCGACCAAGTCCTTGGCCTCCTTCAGGCCTAGGCTTGTGGCTGCACGGACGACCTTGATCACGCCAATCTTGTTGTCGCCAAAGCTGTCCAGCATGACATCAAACTCAGTCTTTTCGACAGGGGCCTCACCGCCGCCTGCTGCGCCACCCGGGGCTGCCATCATCATTGCGCCGCCAGCTGCTGGCTTGATGCCGTGAACCTCGTCGAGGTAGTCGGAGAGCTCTTTTGCAGCTTTGAGAGTTAATCCGACGATGCGATCGCCCAGATCCTTTGTGTCCTTTGTGAAATCTCGCGTTGCTTCAGCCGTTGCCATCGCTCGGATCCTTTCCCTTCAAGGTAAGGGCGGATGCGAATGCAGCCGTCCTGATAAATGTTTGTTGAACTGTTTGTAAAATCTGCGAATCGAATGTCATACCATGAACTGTTGCCGAGTGAAGCCCGGTTGCAAAATTCCCGTTCCAGGGACGTCAGTCGGCGTCACACAGCCGGAAGATCGGCCTCATGAGCCGCTCCACCGGCGATTTTTTCAAGATCTTCAACCCGAGAGGAAATCTGCCCGGCCAGCACCCCCCCAACGGAGCAAATCTGGCCTGCCAAGATGGAGCCCAGCGACAGAATTTGTCCCGAGAGGATAGAGAGTTGTTCGCCCCGAGTCGGCCACTTGGCAACGGCCTTTACTTCGGTTGCATTGAGATGCAAGCCGTCCAAAGCACCCGCTCGGAATTCGAAGCCCTCGAAGTCCTTGACGGCGCTGAGGCGGTCGAGTTCCTTGGCGAGATCCACCACATCCTCGCCACCCCAGGCGATTGCCAGCATGCCTTCTGTCTGGGCAAAGGCAGGGGCCAGCGGAGTGTCGAGTGTGGCTCTGCGCACGAGACTATTTTTAACCAACTGCAGTTGGATTTTCTTCTTGCGAAGCATCTGGCGAAGCTGCGTGGTCTTCTGAGCGTTGAGCTTTCCAAGGCTGACGACAATCACGTCGCCAACGTTATTGAGACGGCCCTTGAGGTCGTCAACCAGCATGTTCTTGATGAGTTTGCTCATTGAAGGAATGGCTCTGGAGTGCGGTGGGTTCTAAAAAGCGTGGCGGAGAAACATGACTCGGAAAAGGAGCAAACATGATCCAACATGATCCAACATGAAGCCTATCTCAGGCAGCAACCATCACCCCTGGAGTCATCGTGCAGGAGATAGAAATGCTTTTGACAAACTGTCCTCGAACGCTCGATGGCTGCAGCGATACGATGTGGTCAATAAACGCACGCGCGTTATCGACTAGGCTTGCGGTCTCGAAGCTCGCTTTGCCCACAACGGCGTGAACGATGCCTGTTGGGTCATTGCGAAACTCCACCTTGCCCGCTTTGTACTCGCGAACTGTTCTGGTGATGTCGGCTGTGACGGTGCCTGCACGTGGGCTGGGCATCAGTCCGCGTGGCCCGAGCACTTTGCCCAGCGGCCCGACGAGCCCCATCATGTCGGGGGCTGCGATGCATACATCGAAATCGGTCCAGCCCTCCTTGATCTTCTTGGCCAAGTCGTCGGCTCCCACGTGTTCGGCGCCGGCCGCGTTGGCATCCTCGGCCAAATTGCCTCGGGCAAACACAACCACGCGTTTCGACTTGCCAATGCCATGCGGCAAAACAATCGAGCCGCGGATGATTTGATCCGCCTGCTTCGGGTCAATTCCAAGCCGAAGGTGAATCTCAACGGTTTGATCAAATTTCGTCGGAGGAAAGCCTTTCAGCACGGCCATGGCCTCGGCCAGAGGAAGGGGGGCTTCGGACTCGGGTTTTTTTGCGAGCATCGCCCGCATGCGTTTGGTAAGAGCCACAGCGTATGTCCTAGGGACTCAAAGGTCCTAAAAAAAGGGAAAACGGTCTTTGGGGAGAGTGAGCGAGTAACGTTGGATGGTTCGAGAAAAAAGAAAAGCGTGAGACAGTCAGAAATCAGCCCTCGACAGTGAGGCCCATGCTGCGTGCCGTGCCCTCGATCATGCGTCGGGCGTGCACGCCATCGCGGGCATTTAAATCTGCCAACTTGAGCCGCACGATCTCGTCGAGTTGGGCAATGGTAACCTTCCCGACTTTCTCCTTATTCGGCACACCGGATCCCTTGGCGAGCCCCGCTGCTTTCTTGAGGAGAGCCGCGGCCGGAGGGCTTTTGGTGATGAATTCAAATGAACGGTCGTTGTAGACCGTGACGACCACAGGAATCGGCATCCCTGCGGCCTCGCGGGTGCGGTCGTTGAACTGCTGCACGAACTGCCCCAAGTTGATGCCGTATCGACCCAGCGATGTGCCCACTGGAGGCGCCGGGGTGGCCTGCCCGCCTGGAACCTGAAACTTCGCCTGTCCGACCATCTGCTTTGCCATGCGTGCAACCTTCTACGTGCGATTGGAAAACTACGGAAATAATCTGAACTGAATACCGAATGCTGAGAAAAACTCTGCGATACACAATGCAAAGGAAACTGAGCTTACACCGTTTCGATCTGCCAATACTCGATGTCTACAGGCGTTGAACGGCCAAAGATGCTGAGCATCACCGTTACCCGGCCGTTGGCCTCGTCGATTTGATCGACCTCGCCCTCGAAATTTTCGAAAGTTCCTTCGGTGATCTTCACGCGATCGCCTTTTTTGAACTGAATCTTAAGACGTGGTGCCTCGTCGGCCTTCTCTTCGGTCTTCCGGAGCAACTTGGCAACATCGGGTGCCTGCATCGGACTGGGGCGTCCTGCGGTGCCAGTGAAGTCACCGATGCCACCGGTTTCCCGGACGAGATACCACGTCTCGTCGTTCAAGATCATGTTCACCAGCAGGTATCCAGGGTAGAGCTTGCGTGAAACGACCCGTTTTTTGCCACTTTTAAACTCGGTTACCTGCTCCTTGGGCACAATGACCTCCCCAAAGTACCGATCGATTCCCTGAATCGAGATGCGTCTCAGGAGCGTTTCGCGGATGGAATCTTCGCGGTTGCTCTGCACTTTGAGGATATACCACTGCTTCTCTCCAAGCGGCGGTTGCACGCCGTCGGTGTCTGCGTCTTCTCCGGGAACAGAAACAGGTTTTGCATTTTCGCTGCCCGCGAACGGATCGGCCAACTCGGCCGGAGTGCCGTCGTCCTCTTCTTCCTCAGCCACCTGCTGCACGGGTTCGGCGTGTGTTGCAGCGAGCGGGCTCTGCGCAGCGTCTGCCTGCAGGGCCTCGACTGTCTCATCGTTCGCACCATTCGTTTCGTTCATGCTATTCATGCTATTCATGGGTATTGAATGTCTAAAAGGCTCAACTGAATCCTTGGATCGAGCGAAGCACGAACCACCAGAAAAGGTCATACGCTGCCAGAATGGCCGCTAAGGCAAAAATCAAAAAAATGATTACGATAGAACTGCGGGCCACCTCGCCCCCGGTTGGCCACGACACTTTTGTCATCTCTGTTTCGACGGCGATTAAAAAATCGGCAAAGCGAGATACATTGACGAGTCGAAAAACCATCCAAAGACCAACGGCCAGCAGCAGCCCAGGGACAAGAAAACGCACGACACCAATGTCCACCGACGGTACGCTTTGCGAAAGCGCCGTGCCGCTCGAGAGCCACAGTGGTAGCACCTGAGCCAACCGCCACACGCCGAGCGCCAGCGTGATCGCTAAAGCAGCGAACGTCGCCTGCCGGGTCACGCGGCCCTGATGCGGCTTGTAGACGGAGAAACTCAGCAACTCGTGCCACAGTGTTCCGGCATTGGTTTGATTTTCACGCACTTGTTCTTGACTCTCGCTGCGGTGCTTGTAACGACTATGCTGGCAGGGGCGGCGGGAATTGAACTCGCAACCTCTGGTTTTGGAGACCAGCGCTCTGCCAATTGAGCTACGCCCCTGTGGTTGTGGGGCCCCCAACGAAAAGGGGGCCCCTCTACCCGTATGGAATTACTGTCTCGTGTCCTCAGTTGTGTTCTAACTTCTGTTCAGTCCAAAATCTTTGTAACAACGCCTGAGCCGACGGTCTTGCCACCTTCTCGAATGGCAAACCGCACACCATCATCCATGGCGATTGGCACCATCAATTCCACTTCCATCTTCACGTTGTCGCCTGGCGTGACCATGTCCACGCCGCTGAGCAGCTTCGTGGCGCCGGTAACGTCGGTGGTACGGAAGTAGAATTGCGGGCGGTAGCCTGCGAAGAACGGAGTGTGGCGACCACCCTCCTCTTTCGAGAGCACGTACACCTCGCACTCAAACTTCTTGTGGGGCTTGATGGAGCCAGGCTTGGCCAAGACTTGCCCACGCTCGATGGCGTCGCGTGCGATGCCACGCAGCAGGCATCCGACGTTGTCGCCGGCCTGTCCGCTGTCGAGCACCTTCTTGAACATCTCAACGCCGGTGCACGTCGTCTTTTCCGACTTCTCGTGCAGTCCGACGATTTCGACTTCGTCTCCCACCTTCACCATGCCCCGCTCGATTCGTCCCGTGGCAACGGTGCCACGGCCCTCGATCGAGAACACGTCTTCGATGGCCATCAAGAATGGCTTGTCGAGTTCGCGAACTGGTTCGGGGATGTAGGCATCCACTGCAGCGAGCAGATCGGCGATGCACTTGTTTGCAGCGGGATCCTTCGGATTGTCGTAGGCAGGTTTGCCGGCACCACGAATGATCGGCACATCGTCTCCAGGAAAGCCATACTTCGTGAGCAGTTCGCGAATTTCCATCTCGACCAAGTCGAGCAACTCCGAATCGTCAACAAGATCGACCTTATTCAGAAACACAACAAGCGCTGGCACGCCCACCTGCCGGGCAAGCAGAATGTGCTCACGCGTCTGGGGCATCGGGCCGTCGGCTGCGCTGACCACAAGAATCGCACCGTCCATCTGGGCGGCACCCGTGATCATATTCTTAATAAAATCGGCATGCCCCGGGCAGTCGATGTGGGCGTAGTGACGCTTGTCGGACTCGTATTCCACATGGCTGACGGCGATCGTAACCGTTTTTGTTTCGTCCCGAACCGTGCCTCCCTTGGCGATTTCAGCGTAGCTTTTGGCGACAGCCAAATTCTTCGCGGCCTGCACGGCAACAATGGCTCCGGTGAGCGTGGTCTTGCCATGATCAATGTGTCCAATCGTGCCGACGTTAACGTGCGGCTTGGACCGCGTGAACATATCCTTTGCCATGCTTTTTCCCTCGGTCTTCCTCTCTTGTGTGCAGACCCCACGGCCTGCTTCAAATGCCTAAAACCCTTGTTTTCCGATCGGAAACAAACCGAACGGATTGAATTGTGTTGCTACGAACGCGTTTCCAGTGAACATGAATCGAACCAAAGTATCGACGAGTAAGAAGCTGCTGATGGGATTTGAACCCATGACCTCGTCCTTACCAAGGACGCGCTCTACCAACTGAGCTACAGCAGCGAGTGCGACCTGTTGTTGAGGCCATTGAGTTATAAAATTCCGATGGATGGGGGATTGGATTTTGAATGTGTGGAGTGGATCGTTTTGCCAGCGGTTTTGCGTTGAGGGAGAGAAAAGCGGGTAGAGGGAATCGAACCCTCGTCTTTAGCTTGGAAGGCTATTGCTCTACCATTGAGCTACACCCGCGTCGAGCCAGCCAAGGCGGCAGGGCCAAACCAAGCAACCAAAACGAGGACTCGGCTGCCCAGTCAGGCTGCCGAGGCAGGCTGCCGAGGCAAGACTGGGGAGTGCAGGATTCGAACCTGCGAAGACATAAGCCATCAGATTTACAGTCTGACCCCTTTGACCGCTCGGGAAACTCCCCCTTTTTTTCTAGGTTTCTTGGTGAAAGTGAATGTGTGGTGTGTCGAATGCGACGCTATTGGAAGTTTGAAAGTGCTGGTGTGCTCAGGCTTTTGCTTCCGGCTCATCGCCGAGCTACTAGCGGGGCTGTGTGCTGAGCTAGCGGCGGGAGTTGAACCCGCAACCTGCTGATTACAAATCAGCTGCTCTGCCAATTGAGCTACGCTAGCGGCCGGTTGAGACCGCGAATCTGACAAGTGTACGGATTCGAATAGCACGTGCAAGACGGCACTTTTCGCAGGCCGGAGTGGGGCAGTTCCAGCCTTTTTCGATGCCGTATCAGCCGAAAATGAGTTCCACCATGGAGAAGTCATCGCTGAAATCGTCTCGCTCCGAGAGCTTTCGGACATGCGTCACAAGTGCGTCCATTCGATTTTCTGGTCCCAGAGGGGGGGACGCAAGCGTTGTGAGAAAATCGTCAAAAGCCCACATCGACCCATCGGGTCGGCTGATTTCAAAGGCTCCGTCGCTGTAGACAAAGAGGCGTGAACCAGCCGGAACGGCCGTTTCGCGAGAATCAAATTCCAGGCCATCAACGGCCCCAATGAGCGGTCCATCGGAATCCAATTGCACGGGTTTTACTCCTTCGCCCGGGAGCAGCAGCAAGGCTGGTGGATGCCCGCCTCCGGCCCATCGGATGGTCTTGGCGGCGGTGTTGTAAACCCCATACCAGATTGTGAAGAACATGTCGTTTTGACGTTCCATGGGAAAGGCCTTGTTGAGTGCGGCCAGCACCGATCCTGGGTCGTGAAAGTCAGTTTGTGGGAGCGCCTCGCTGCGAACCGCATTCAAGGCCGACACGCTCAAAAGTGCCGCGCCCACGCCGTGCCCGCAAACATCCAGCAGGTAAACGGCCACGTGCTCGTCGTCCAGGTTGTGGTAGCCGAATGCGTCGCCGCCTAATTCCGCCGACGGAATAAATCGCCAATCGGCCGTCACCGATCCCATTTGCTGTGGCGGCGGGAGCAACGATCGCACGTACTGTGCAGCAGTCGCTAAGTCGTTTGCGAGCACCTGCTGGCTGGTCTGCAGGGCTGCAAAGGCCTCGTTTCGCTCGAGCAGAGCCACATAGCCGCGGGAATGGTAGCGAACGCGGGCTAGGAGTTCGAGCCGGTCGGGCAACTTCACAATGTAGTCGTTGGCCCCACAGGCAAAAGCATCTGCTTTGACTGCTGCCTCCTCTTTCGTGGAAAGCACGATGATCGGTACATCTCGAAAACGCTGGTCGGCGCGGAA
>QWQH01000069.1 GCA_003670915.1 Planctomycetota bacterium
AAGCCCGCCCCGGCGAAAAGTGCTGCCCCGAAGAACGGCGAAGGAACGGGGACATTCTAGTTTTCATTTTCTCAGCCGACCGCTGGGCCGCCAAAGGCGCTCAGCGGCGGGGCGGTGCGAGCAGCCACTCCGGCACGGAGACGCCGAGTGTGAGGGCGCGGGCCACGAGGGCGGCGCGATAGATATCGAAAAGCTTTGCCCGTGGATCCGCCGCAGACGTTGCTGCTTTTTCACTTCCCGAGGCCGGTTGCCGCGGCGGCGTGCCAGACGAACGCGGGTTGGTCGCAAACCACAGTTCGGCCACGGCGGTGAGCCGCCGGAGGTCGCGGTCGAGCACTGACTCGCGGTCAACTTTTTTGGCCTCGAAATACTCGTCGATACCGGCTTGCTGGAGCCGCCGCCAGTCGCCCGTGAGCGCATCGCGAACGGTCTTCACGTCCGCGCGATTCATCGTGTCGACGTTCTTGATCACACGGCTGACCCCCGCCTTCAGGTCACGCCCCGTACTCTCGCCCGCCAGCAGTCGCTGCTGCAACGCCAACGTCTCACCAACGATTCCATCGCCGCGAGAGAGAAACCAAGCAAAGTAACCCGCCCCCAGGAGAATGACCACGACACAGACGCCGAGCAGGCGGCGTCTGCTTGTGGTGCTTGTCATGCTCGTCATGCTTGTCGCCATGGTGCTTACCCGCAATCACGGATCCAGCGTGGTATCGCCGCCGTCGGTCGGTGCAGTCGGGTCGTTCCCGTCGCCGATGGTGCAATACCACCGTAGGACGTCGCGATCCGTACCGTTTTCAATTGCCTCCACGTGACCGTCGAGGAACACGAAATTGGTGACCATCGAATGCATGCTGCCGTACTTGCGGTTGCTGCGGTCAGCGACTCCGTCTGCAAGGCCGCGGTAGGTGTCGCGAAACAGCGTCTGCGGTGTGTCGCCCGCGAAGAAGGCAGTGTCGCCTTGGTCGTGCTGCACCATATCGGGCGACGCCGACTCCGTGGTCTGCGGAATGTGCCGCTCGCCACCGGCGAACGTCCGGCTCAGGCCGTCGCTCACCTGCCGCGACTGCACCGCCGAGAACGTGAAAATCGGCCCCGCCTGCTTCGGATCAAGCACGCTGTTGGCTGCAATGAAATAGTTGTAGTAACTGCCCGCGTTGGCGGCGTAATCGCCACCGGCAGCGATGGCCTTCTTGAGCGGCGGTTGGTCGTTGTTGTCGAAGTTGCGGTCGGCGGCAGGGGCACGGCGGCTGGGACAATAGAACGTGGCGACAGGGCTACGCATGGCGACGCTGTTTATGTCGTCGTCCACGCGGGCCGTCTTGTTGAAGGCCGTGTAGATCTGCGACTGCTCCACGTAGGGCAGGAGTCGAAACGCCCAGGACACGCCGGTGGGGTCACGGGCATCTCGACCCGATGGGTAAACCTTTCTGGCGACCTCGTAGCTTACGATGCCCAGCCCCACCTGCTTCAGATTGTTGCCGCATGACAGTCTTCGGCCGGCCTCGCGGGCAGACTGGACCGCCGGCAGCAGGAGGCCGACGAGCGTGCCGATGATGGCGACCACGACGAGCAGTTCCACTAGCGTAAAACCGTGGCGGATACAGGAGCCAACGGAACGTGATCGCAACCGCATCCGGCTGGCACAACTACAGCACACGGTGACAATGTCCTGGCGGGGTAAAGTCGCCGCAGGCGTGGGCCGCGGCCACAAATACTAAAGGAACTATTGGCAGAAATTTTACCGCCAACTCACTGTCCGGTCAATTATCCTGCTCGCGAATGGCAGGCAGTAGACTCTGTACCATCCCTATGCCTCACCGCGGCAGTGTGACGGTCGAAAATCGCACGCGCACATCGGGGTGCGTGGTGTAGAGGCGGTGGTGGAGACCGTCGTCCACGAGCATGGCGCTCGAACACTTTGGGTGATTCAAGTCGACCGGCACAACCGGGTTGCCACCATATTTTTCCCAGTGCAAAAGATCCCGGCTCGTGGCGATGCACGTGCTCCACTGGCCCCAATCTTTCAAGGCACTGGCGTGGTAATAGGCGTAGTAGCGGCCGCAGTGCTTGATGATCTGGTCCACTGCGATGGCATGGCGGTCGTAGAGATCGGGGCCACAGGCAAGCACGGGCTCATCGCTGAGGTTGGTAAATGTCTTTGCGTCACAAGAGGTGGCCAGCCACACGCCCCGATCCCTGCGTTCGTAGAACAGATACCAGATGCCCCTTTCACGCCACACTGTCGGCGTGCCGCGAGGACCTTCGGGAATCGTCTCGCCTGTGGTGAGGCGGATATCAAGCGGCCCCTGCTGCTGCCAGTGGATGCGATCGACGGATACTAGCGAGTGGGCAAGGTCGCCTGTGCCCTCGGCAAACATGTGGTAGCGGCCACACGCTTTGACAACACACATGTCCTCGACCCACGCATCGGCCAGGAGTGGATTGCGATCGGATCGATTCCAGTTGAGGCCGTCGGCACTCGTGGCGTAGCCCAGCCGTCGCACGTCATCGCGGTCAGGGTTGGACCCCGTATACCAGAGGTGCCAGCGGCCACCGTCGCGGGCAATCCAGCCCCGCTCTCGCAGGTCGCGATCCCACGCCCCCTGGCCGCCGCCGCTGAAGAGCGGCGGTCCCACTGGCCCAAACTCGACCAACTCGCTTGGAAATTTGGTCTCGGGGGCACCTGCCAGACCCACCCAGCCTGCCGGATCGATTCCTACCAGAGTCAGAATCGCAGTGGTTGGCAGAGCGTGGAGGAGCGTCCGGAAAATGATCGATCTCTTTGGCATCGCAGCAGCATACCTTGCTCGAGCCCCGCAGCAGTCCAGCAGGCAGGGTAGAATCGCTCCGCATGGCATCTCCCACCCATCACGCATCGCTGACGCGGCAACTGGTCGTGCCAGTGGTGGGCCTTCTGCTGGCCGCCGTGCTGGCCAACGTAGCCTTTGCGGCATGGCTGGCGGCGAGGCGATCGACGGAAGGAGCCCGGAGGCAACAGACGCAAGTGGCGACGGCTCTGGCAGCTTCCCGAGTATCGCTTTCGATGCCGGTGCTGGATGCGTTGCATCGACTGACCGGCAGCCATTTCATCGTCTGGAACGAAGCTTCGGGCGTGCGAAGCCTTTCCACGCTCCCGCCAGACTCGCTCAACTCCATAGGCAACGACCGAATCGCTTCGGGTATTGCAGTCGCCGCAATCACGGTTGGCACGCAGCGGTATCAGATTGGCGTTGTGCGCTCGCAAGGCGTGCGGCCAGAGACGGTGCTTGTGCTCACTCCGCGCGACGCCCTCGTGGGCACCACGCTGGACGCCGTCTGGCCTGTGCTGGCAGTCGCCGCAGCCACGCTCGCCGTACTCATCCCGCTTGGACTGCGCACCACAGGCACGCTGGCTCGGCGGATCGGCAGCATCGAGCGGCATGTCGGAAGGATTGCCGAAGGGCAATTTGGCGAACGCTTGGTGGAAGCCGGGACGCCACACACCCGGCCGCATCCGGAGCCAACAGACGAGATCGGCCGGCTCGTCGCGGGTGTCAATCGGATGAGCACGACGCTCGGCGAACTGCGAACATCGCTCGTTGCCGGTGAGCGGCAGCGACTCCTCGGCCAACTTGCTGCGGGCTTCGCACACGAACTGCGAAACGCCATCACGGGCGCCAGGCTCGCCATCGATCTCCACCGCCGCCGCTGTGCGATGAGTGCCGGTGCCAAAGAGGCCCACACACGCCTGCTCGATTCACATCCCGACGAAAGCCTGGCCGTCGCGATCCGTCAGTTGGGCATTGTCGAAGAGGAGGTTCGTGGCCTGCTGGCCCTTGGAAAGAAAACAGAAGCGAAGCCAAGCATGCTCTCGGTCGATACGCTGCTGGCAGAGGTTCGCGATCTGACATCGCCGCGGTGCGAGCACGCTGGCGTGCAATTGCACTGCGAACATCCGATGGGACTGGCCGTGTTCGGCCGTCACGACACGCTCCGCGCTGCGATGGTCAATCTCGCACTCAACGGCATCGACGCGGCAGGGCAGGGGGGTGCTGTGTGGCTCTCGGCCACTGCGATTGTTTCTGGCACCCGGTCGCAGGAGCGTGTGGCTCTGGCCGTTGTAGACACGGGTCCTGGTCCGCCGGAAGCGATCCGTGAATCGCTATGCGATCCTTTCGTGACCGGCAAGATGGAAGGGATCGGCCTGGGACTAACCGTGGCCAAAACCGTGGCCGAAGAACACGGAGGCATGCTGGAATGGGATCGAGTCAACGGCTGCACGCGATTTACGATCCTGCTCCCAAGCAGCAGCGAAGGCGCGAGCCAATCGGAATGTGCGTGAGCCAATGGGTACGGTACAATCCTGCCTGCACTTCCTTCCTGGTTGCGTCGTGCTGCACGGCCACACCGAGCAAAACGTCTGCGTGATCGCATGAGCAGGATTCTGATTGTTGACGACGAACCGGCTATTGGCTGGAGCCTCCGCGAGTTGCTCTGCGATGACGGGCACTCGGTGGAACTGGCCGCCAGCGTCGAGGCGGCGATCGATACCTGCTCACGATTCACGCCGGATGTCTTGCTCTTAGATGTGCGACTACCGGGCCGCGACGGCCTCTCGGCAATGCCTGAGTTTCGCACACTGGCCCCGCACGCAGCCGTTGTGGTGATGACGGCCTTCGGGGATCTCGACTCGGCCGTTCGGGCCGTGCAGGCCGGTGCGTTTGAGTATCTGGTCAAACCGTTCGACTTGAATCGCGTGTCGGATGTTGTCTCGCGGGCATTGGCGGATCGCGCAAGCGAAGCCGTGCCGGCGATGGGTGCGGCGCGTGCAAACGTCTCGCCAAGCCTTGCGCTGGTGGGGAGTTCGCTGCCGATGCAGCGGGTGTTTCAGCAGATTGCTCTGGTGGCTCCAAGCGATCTGCCCGCGCTCATCACAGGCGACACAGGCACTGGCAAGGAACTTGCCGCGCGGGCCATCCATGCCCACAGCCACCGCCGCAACCAGTCGCTCGTGACCACGAGTTTGGCATCGCTGGCCGCCAGCGTGATCGAAAGCGAACTCTTCGGCCACGTGCGAGGCGCATTTACCGGCGCCACAGCCGATCGGCAGGGGCTCTTCGAACTGGCCGATGGTGGCACGATCTTCCTCGACGAAATCGGAGACGCGCCGCCGGAAGTGCAGGTGAAACTCTTGCGTGTGCTCGAACACCGCGAGATCGTGCCTGTTGGATCGGCTGCCGTGCGGTCGGTGAACGTGCGTGTGATCGCAGCGACCAATCGGGATCTCACAGCAGCGATGGCCTCGGGGCATTTCCGGGAGGATCTCTACCACCGGTTGCGGGTGTTTCCAATCCATATGCCGAGCTTGTCCACGCGGTTGGAGGATGTGCCGGCGCTGGTGGCGTGTTTTCTGGACCGCCACAGCCATGGTCTCCATGTGCCGGCGGTATCAGCGGCATTTCTGGCAGCGGCATGCGCAAGGCCGTGGCCTGGTAACGTCCGCGAACTCAAGCACGCGGTGGAGTATGCCAACGTCGTGGCCAGAGGCAGCACGCTGCGACCCGAACACCTCCCGCCGACAACGAACTCTTTCCCGGTTGAAAACGAATGCGTGCGGCCGACTATCGAGACGGCCGACCAACAGATGGCCGCCGCGATTGGGGCGTGGATAACAGCGGTCTGGCAGGAGGGTGAATCGGAATCCGGATCGCTGCACGCAAGGCTCATCCAACTGGCGGAAGCGATCTTGGCACGTGAGGCTGTCCAACGCACCGGGGGCAACCGAACCGCCGCAGCCAAAATGCTCGGCCTTGATAGGGCCACGCTCCGCGAAAAACTCAAGCGGTGAAAGATTCGCCGCGCGGTGGAAAAATCCTCGCCAGCCTGCAACAAAAACGAAATCTCTTTCACGCCCAAAACAGCCCGAACACTCTTGTGCGACGGGTTCCACCGTGTCTGCGTGGACACCGGCGAGTGTTTTTCAAGCCGCTGCCTGCATGGGTTGAGGCAGAGCCTCGCGTGGCACGCCGTATGCATGGTCGGGCTAGCATGCATACCCACACTCGAAAAACAGGCTGCCGTGGCTTCACGCTCGTGGAACTGTTGGTCGTGATTGCCATCATCGGCACGCTCGTCGGCTTGCTGCTGCCAGCCGTGCAGGCCGCCCGCGAATCAGCGCGTCGCACCCAGTGTGTCAACACGATGAAGCAGGTCTCGCTTGCGTGTCTGAACTACGAAAATGGAAGGGGGCGGCTGCCGCTGGCTCTGGATACGAAAAACATCTTCAGTTGGGCACCGCAGGTGCTGCCGTTCCTCGAGGAGGCCAGCATGGTCGCCCAGTACGACACCGCTGTCGGTTGGTGGTTGTCGCCCACGAATCGGCCAATCGTGGCCCGCCAGTTGAACGCCGTGCAATGCCCTTCCACTCCCACGCTCAACCGGATCCAAGACAAGCCTGAGACGACAACGGAAAATAAGACCGGTGCCTGCGGCGACTATTTTACGCCGACCGGCGTCCACCCTGTTGACGCGAATGTGTTTTTATCTTTGGGGGAGCAGATCACAGGCGACACGCGCGGCGCTCTGTGCTGGTTTTCCTCCGGCACCAACACAAACGTCGCCGGACTCAACAACAAGGGATTCGCAAATTCCAAGAACAGCCTCAAAGACATCACCGACGGGATATCAAAAACGATTCTGCTGGCTGAGTGTGCCGGCCGGGAGGATGTCTACCGTGGCCGCACAAAGTATGCCGTGGATTACAACGCCTCCGGACCGCTCGGCAAAGCCATCCGCGCCCGGGGTGGCGCGTGGGCCACGACCGACAACGCCTTCATGATCGGATCGATCAAGCCGTGGACATCTGGAAGCCTGCCGACGCTTGGCGATATTCCCACCGCTCCGGCAATCAATAGCTCAAACGAATGGGGCCACTGCTTCTATGCGTTTCATCCCGGCGGCGCAAATGTGGCGATGGCCGATGGGTCGGTGCAATTTCTAAGCGACACAACCCCGCTGCGACTGCTGTGCACATTGGTCACGCGGGCGGGGGGTGAAACAGCAGGTATTCCGTGAGTTTCATCCAGAATGCGGAGTCCTTTTCTTTTGTCCATCTTCACTTTAAAATTCGGGCGTGTCGCATTTCCTTATTTTGAATTGGGGAGAATTGTATGGATATTCTGGGTGAAATTCTAAAGCAGGTTTTGGCTGGAGCGGCGGAACAGCAAGCCCCGCAGCAGCGGGCTCCAACACCCCAACAGCGGGCTCCACAAGCCGCGCCTCCGGGCATGCCATCGCCCGATGATCTGGCTGATATCTTCAAGCAGATCTTCGGCGGCGGCAGCGCGGAAAAATTGCCCGAGGTCGTTAAGCAATTTGAGGAAAAGGGCATGCGCGACCAGGTCGATTCATGGGTGCGACCCGGCCCGAACAAGCCGGTCGACCGTCGTCAGATCGAGGATGTGTTTGGAACTCGTGAAATCGATGAACTGGCACGCAAGCGGAATATCGATCGGGAGCAACTCGCCGAGGTGCTCAGCCGGTATATTCCAAAGATCATCGACGAACTCACGCCAAGCGGTCAGGTGCAGGCCAGACGCTAGCCGTTGGAGTTTGCCGTTTTTGAGGATTCGCTTGGAGCGGGCCGTGTGGATGCCGCGCGGCCCGCTTCCACGCCCGACGCGCCCGCGAAGATACGGTATACTTTTCGAGCGGCAGGCATTTGGGCTGAACCAGCCGATGACCCTCATGACGCCGCTTGGATCCGCCATGACATTCGTCGATTTCGCATACTCTGCTGCGTCATTTCCAAGGCAATCACCCCTGCGTCTGGTGGCCTCTAGCCTCATGGTTCTGGCCTGCGTTGGATCCCCTGGGCCGCGGGCAGAGGAAAGTCCTTTCACGGAACGCGACTGGTCGACTGTGCAACTGGCGTGGAGGGACGACCCACGGGCCACGTCCGATACGCCGTTTGAGGCGGAGGTGCCCGCAGGCAGGCGGGGCACCAGACGAGCACAGCGACGGGCCATGTCACGGCGGCGGATGCCGCTGGACGATCTCCCCGTGGATGTGCAATCGTCCTTCCCCCAAACCCCGATCCAACAGCCACCGATGCAGTCGGTCATCCCTCGCGCACAGGCCTCCCTGCAGGGGGTCGTGATCCCTGTGGAAACAACGCTCGCGTCGCCCTTTGCCGCCCTCTCGTCACCGGCTCCTTCGGCTGTGCAAAACGTGATCGCACACCGGGATCAGGCGTATGCCGAACGGCAAACCGGCCACCAACGCTTCGATATTTTCCTGCCCGCCGAGTGTGGCGGTGGGGGCCTCCCGCTGGTGGTCTGGATCCACGGCAACACCTGGCGCGATGGCTCGAAGGCGGACTGTCCGATTGCGTGGATGGCCGAGGAAGGCTATGCCGTGGCCAGCATCGGATACCGCCTGAGCGACGCAGCCATCTTCCCCGCGCAACTCGACGACTGTCGCGCCGCCATTGCCGAGATCGCAGGTAACTGCGAGGTGTGGGGGATCGATCCCAAACGCATCGCTGTCGTCGGTGCGGCGGCAGGGGGGCATCTGGCGTCGCTCGTTGGCCTGTCCACGCCAACAGCACGCGTGGCAGCAGTCTGTGCCATTGCCGCACCCAGCCACCTCACAACCCTTGGACCAGAACACGATCGCCCGTCATCGCCTGCCAGCCTGCTCATTGGCGGGCCACTGCCCGAGTTTCGCGAGGCCGCACAGCGGGCCAGTCCTCTGGCACACGTATCGGCCGACGACCCACCTTTCCTGTTGGTCCACGGCAATGGCGACCAGACCATCCCGGTTGCCCAGAGCGTGCGACTGGATGCCGCCCTGCGGGCCGCCGGCGTCGAGAGTTCGCTGGTTGTGCTCGAAGGCATTGGCCACAAGCCCACGCTCGATCGCTCGTCGCCCGCTGGCCGGGCTCTGCTTGAATTTCTGGACAACACCCTCGGTCCGGGCGTCCGCCGCGAGGAGCCTGCGCGTGAAGCCACCGCCTCGCCCCGTTAGGTACCGTCGTCGGGATCTGCTTGCGCGGGCCGGGTTGCTCACAGCCGCCGTGCCTCTTGTGGGTGCCGTGGATGGCTTTCTGATCACACCGCATCGGCTTGTCACCAGCGTGCATAGGTTTGGGAATGCCGCTTCCACAGCCGCCGTCCACGTGCGGATCCTGCAAATCAGCGATCTACACCTGCGAAGGATGGGCGGCCTCGAGCAACGTTTGCTTGAACAATTGCACGAGTGTCAACCTGACGTGCTCGTCTTCACAGGCGACACCGTGGACACTCCAACTGCACTCTGGCAACTCGAACTATTTTTGCGAGAGTGCACTCGGCTGCCTCGTATGTTTGCCATCGTTGGGAACTGGGAGCACCGTTCTGGCATCTCATTAGAATCGCTCAATCGGCTCTACGACCAGCACGGCGTCGAGTTGCTCATCAACCGTTCAGTCGAATTGGAAAAAAATGGTGTGCCAGTGCGAGTGACTGGGCTGGATGATTTTGTTGGCGGCCATCCGAATGCCAAAGCCGCCCTACGCGATGCCACTCCCACCAAGCACCACCTCGTGCTGGCTCATTGTCCAGCCGCTCGCGATGCCTTGCAGTTGCCCGGAGAGCATCCTGCCAGTCTTGTACTCTCCGGACACACGCATGGCGGGCAGGTTGCACCGCTGGGAATCGCGATCGTTCGGCCCAGAGGCAGTGGCCGCTATGTGGCCGGATGGTATGAAGGCGACGGGCCGCCGCTCTATGTTTCCAGAGGCATTGGCACCTCGCTTCTCCCTGTGCGAATCGGAGCCACTCCCGAGTTGGTCCAGATTGATTGGTCGCTTGGATCAACTCTAGCCGCCGCAGTCGGCTGAAGCCGGAGAATCGGCACGCTCGATTCAGCCGATACACAACGCCTTTCTTTCCCTCCTTGTCCAGTTGTCCCATGGACTGCACCGATATCACGGGTGTGAGTCGGATGGAGCAGCGGCCACAGTGATCCACACCACTGGGAAAACCGCTCACCTCCGGCGTGCAATCTTCGTCCATTAGTTCGCAGTCCGTTCACCGTCACACCACCCCCAAACACTTACGGTTGTCACCACACCATGGCCGCTCCACGTCGTCAACTGCCTTCCGCTGCTGTACAGAATCCTCTGGAAACCTATCTGCGCGACATCAACGCCACCTCGCTTCTCACCGCCGACGACGAAAAGCGACTGGCAGTAGCGATTGGAAAAGGCGACGCCTCAGCCCGCGATCACATGATCCGAGCCAACCTCCGGCTGGTGGTGAATATTGCACGCGGCTATGCCAACCGGGGCCTCGCTCTCCCAGACTTGATCGAGGAAGGCAACCTCGGCCTGCTGCGGGCCGTCGAGGGCTTTGATCCCACGATGGGCACTCGCTTCAGCACGTACGCCAGTTACTGGATCAAACAGTCGATCAAACGGTCGCTGATTAACTCCGGGAAGACGATTCGGATTCCGGCTTACATGGTGGAACTGCTCTCCAAATGGCGTCGCGCTACGGCACGGCTTTTTGATGCTCTGGGCCGCACGCCGACGCAGGAAGAGATTGCGAGGATGCTGGGGCTGGCCCGTAAAAAACTCCCGATCATTCAAAAAGCGATTCACGTGCATCACTCCACACCGCAGACGGAACAGCCTGATGGCGGCTGGTCGCTTGGTGATATCATCCGCGATGAAAACATGAAGTGTCCTGCAGAAGTGCTGCTGGATGCCGACACGATGCGACACGTGCTCAATCGCATCCAAACCCTCGATCACCGTGCCGCAACGATCCTCAAACTACGGTTTGGGCTCGACGGGAACGAGCCGATGACCCTCAAGGAGATTGGCGGAGTGCTGGGGCTCACGCGCGAGCGAGTGAGGCAGATCGAGTCGGAAACACTCGCCAGCTTGGCCCTCGAATTCGATGGTGTGCCCCGCGCAACGATCCAACTCCGGCACCGTGCCTGACGCTCAATACGACAGCACGCATTCGACGCGATGCGGGGCAAGGCGTTCGCGGCCACCGAGCTGTTCCAACTCCAGCAGAAACGCTGCTCCGACCACCGTTCCACCTCCGGCCTCGATCAGTCGCATGCATGCTTCCGCGGTGCCGCCTGTAGCCAGCACATCATCCACCACAAGCACCCGCGATCCTGCGACCAGCACGCCTGCGTGCATCTCGAGTCTGTCGTAGCCGTACTCGAGTTTGTAGGAGTGCGAGATCGTGGCGGCCGGAAGCTTGCCTGGCTTTCGCACCGGGATAACGCCGATCCCAAGCGCGAGCGCGAGCGGTGTGGCAAACAAAAAACCCCTCGCTTCAACCGCGGCAATTAAATCCAGCTTCGCATGCCGCCAAGGCTCTCCCATCCGCTCAACGGCCACAGCGAGTGCCTGTGGATCGGCGAGCAACGGCGTGATGTCGCGAAACAGAATGCCCGGCTTTGGGAAGTCTGGCACGGGCCGGATAAAGCGATTGAGGTCCATCCGGCACAGCCTACTGGTTGGGGGATTCAGTTTTCTAGACAGCCAAAGAATCTAGCCAAAGAATCCAGATAAAGAATCTAAGTAAAGAATCCAGGCCCCCTCGCACCGCATCGTGCCACGCTCAGGACGCATTCGGGCCGTTTTGACAGGCATTTTCCAACTGCTTTCATCTGGCGGCAGTGCGAACTAGGCTGGAGGGGTCTCCAGCAGGTGACCCCTGTTGGCGGCAAGCATCCGTACGAGCCCCCATACCTGACCCGTGAGGTTTCCGTTGAATCAACTGCCATTCCAAATGCCTCTGCCGGCGATCCTCGCTGCCGGCCTCGTGCTGGGCCTTGTCGCCTTGATGATGCTGCTGTTGATCTTGAATTACGGTCAGCTTTGGTTTCAGGCCTACTGGTCGAAGGCACCGGTGACATTTCTCGAACTGCTGGGCATGAGCCTCCGCAAAGTCAACGCCCGCACAATCGTGCAGGCAAACATCATGGCCACGCAAGCCGGGATTGGCCGCGACGTTTCGGTGCGACGGCTCGAGGCACATTATCTGGCCGGCGGCGACGTACCCCGTGTAATCCGTGCGTTGATCGCGGCCCACCGCGCCGACCTCGACCTCGATTTTGACCGTGCGTGTGCGATTGATTTGGCTGGCCGCGATGTGCTCGACGCGGTGCAGACGAGTGTGAATCCGAAGGTCATCGACTGCCCCGATAGCGCCAGTGGAAAAACAACGCTCTCGGCTGTGGCAAAAAATGGCGTGGAATTGAAAATCCGTGCCCGAGTGACTGTCCGCACCAACCTCAAGCAGTTGATCGGCGGCGCCACCGAAGAAACAATTATCGCAAGAGTCGGTGAGGGGATCATCACATCGATCGGCTCTGCTGAGAGTCATTTTGAAGTCATGGAGCATCCCGATCAAATCTCAAAGGCCGTGCTACACCGCGGCTTGGATGCTCAGACGGCATTTCAAATCGTATCAATTGATATTGCCGACATCGATGTGGGTGAAAATATCGGCGCCCGACTCCAGGCTGACCAAGCCGAGGCCGACACCCGCGTGGCCAGAGCCAAGGCCGAGGAACGCCGCAGCTTTGCGATCGCTCGCGAGCAGGAGATGAAGGCCTCCACAGCCGAAAACAGGGCCAGAGTCCTGCAGGCCGAGGCACTTGTGCCAAAGGCCATGGGAGCAGCGTTCCGAGCCGGCAGAATGGAAAGCCTAACGGTCAACAACGGCAAGGCTCCGCAATAGAGTCGCGAAGAGCCGGCCGCTGCGGACCAATGCCCGTGGAGCGTTCGCCAACCCCCCGCGCCTACCGAAACTGCCACGTACAGGAGGCATATTCGATACAGCTTGTGAATTGAGCCTAACTTGAACGGCAAGCAATGCCGATACAACTCCTAGCGGAAGACGGTGCCAGTCAGGATGACAGTTGGCCTCGAACGGCCAACACACCTTTCCGCTCAACTACTACAGCAAGGGAGTGTGCTCATGGGAATGCGTAAACTTCGTGTCTACAACGGTCCCGATTTGGATCAGCCGACCACGTCGCTGCTGCGCGAATCGATGCATGCAAACACTGTGACGATGACGTTGGGCGAAATCCTGCCCTTGCTGGCAGATGCGGTTGCGAGCAACCGAACATGGCTTTCCGATTTTGCTGCCGATGAGATCACCGTCTCGTCGGATCTCCACGACGTTCTGCACGCCTACCGCCAGTTCCGCCGCCCAGGGGCCTGATTTTTTAACGCCATCCTCCCCGACCCCCGGGATGCGGGGAGCGGGTGGGCCTCCAATCGGCCCAGGCACGTGGGTTGGTTTGGTTGCTGTTTTTTGAGACTCGGCAGTCGGTTCGGCGGTGCTCCCGCCGTCTTCATTGATGGATCAGATTGCTTTGTGTCCTCCTGTGGATACTGGCGTGGTCCTCCTCTATACTGCTTTTGAGCATCCGCTCACTTTTCTCGTAGCGAATCTGTGTTTCGAACATGATTGCCTCGTCGAATGCCTTGGGGCTGTCGTCGAGTGGCCCCCTCCTCGGAGACGTTTCCCATGCCTGTATCCCGTCGCGATTTCGTGGAAAATGCGCTCTCTCTGGCTGCTGTTGCACTGGCTGGCGTGCGTCC
>QWQH01000005.1 GCA_003670915.1 Planctomycetota bacterium
CATGGCTCACAGGAGTCGCTTTGGGCAGTCCGCTGAGTCGAGAGGGTCGCAAAACGC
This sequence comes from Planctomycetota bacterium, assembly GCA_003670915.1. Classification (GTDB taxonomy): domain Bacteria; phylum Planctomycetota; class Planctomycetia; order Pirellulales; family UBA1268; genus BAIKAL-G1-2R. The sequence goes on from QWQH01000005.1 coordinate 58, forward strand.
TGAGCAGTGGCTTTGGAACTCGAAAAATAGCCCGAATCCCGGCACAAACGGGTTTGCTGCCGCAGAGGGTGTCCAAGTAGCATGGGTTCTACGAAGCGATTCATACGCTCCCCGATTGCAGCCACCACAGGTCATGGCTAAAGACAAGAGGATATCCATGCACGGTCAGCCAGAGATTTTGAAAAGCAACACGACATGCCGATGCAGCCGGGGAGTTGGGTCATATTCTCTCTCAACCGCATGGCGTCAGGCGTGTGCGGGGTTAGTTGTCGCCACGAGCCTAGCGTGGGCGGTTGGGTTGGCGCATGCACAAGGTAATTTTGGTGGCGGCGGTTTGGGGGCGCAGGCCGTCGGTGGTATCTCCATCGATGCCGAAGGAATCATTCAAAATCTGGATCCCAAGGCCTTGGAAGCATTGGCTGCAACACGGCGCACCGCACTGGCTGAGGCTGCTGCGGTGGAGCCCTTTGGGAAAATCGGGAAGCCGACTGCCTTGCGAAAGGTTTCCCTCAAGCGACTGATTGCCGCGATCGAAGCGTCTGCTGCTACGGGGCAGCCACTTCCTCCGGAGGTATTGTTTCTGGGTGGTTTGGATCGGATCACGCATCTGTTTGTGGATCCCGAGGGTCACGACATCCTGCTGGCCGGTCCGGCCGATAAAGCAGCCATCGATCCTGCAGGCAACATCATCGCCGCGGCCAGCGGCCGGCCGCTGCTGCAACTCGAGGATTTAATCGTGGCCCTGCGAGCCATCGACGGTGCTCGCGCCGGAGGCATTCGTTGCTCGATCGACCCAACGCTGGAAGGCATTACCAAACTGCAACAGTTTCTACGGAATCAAAAAACGATCGGTCCCAATCCGGACACCACGTTACGTTCGATGGAAGATGCTCTCGGTTCGCAGCTTGTGACGGTGGGCGGCGTCCCAGCCGACAGCCGATTTGCACGCGTTATGGTGGCTGCCGACTATCGGATGAAGCGGATTGGTATGGGGCTTGAACCCTCGGGCATTCCGGAACTCCCCAGCTATCTGGCGATGGTGCCTTCAGGCGGCTCGAGTGCCGCCAGCCTGCCGCGGTTTTGGCTGGAAGCCACGTATGATCCGATCGCCCGAGATCCCGATGAGCTTGCCTATCACATCGCTGGCCGTCGAATGAAGTGCCTCACAGAGAGCGATCTTGTTGGAAAAGATGGCATGCAGCGAGGAAAAGCTCCCGGTGACGCAATCGCCGTCAAGTGGTGCGCTGCTATGACTGCGCACTACGAAAAACTCGCCCTTCGGCAGCCGGTGTTCTCGGAGCTACTCAACTGCGTTGACTTGGCTGTAGTTGCGGCACTCATTCATGGACGACAACTCGACCACCTGGCCGGTCTCGATGTATCGATGCTGCGAGATGCGCGCCGATTGCCGCTCCCCACCTATGAGGCCGCCACAACCGTTCCAACGGTAGCCAGTGGCATCAAGAAGGGAAGTCGGTGGATTGTGAGTGCCTCTGGCGGCGTACAGTTTCAGCCTTGGGGATTTGCCTCGAGCACCAATGAGTCGGCCACTGTCGCGGCCACACGCACCGCATCGCTCGCCTCACGGCCAGTCGATGGATGGTGGTGGGATTAGTCTGAGTCAGGACAAAACGAGTTTCTTAGATCGGTGCTGGTGATGCCCACTGGATCGCGGTGAGCGTGGCTGCTGCGATGGGAAAGAATGGATCAACCCATCCAGCATCCGCGAGCGACTCAAGCGGCGACCTGTCGGTCGTGCAGGGGGGCGGCGGCACGCTCTTGACCAGCAGCAGTTCGCCGCCGCATGCGGCGGCGGCGCAGGCGGCAATTGAATCGCTCGTGACATCCCAGCCGCTTGGCAACGCATGACACATGTGGTTGTGAGCCATCCACGCAGCCACGTCGAGCACTCGGGAAGTCGTATCGCAGGCCAACGTTTGCATGCCCCCGAAGGGAAAGCCAAGTGCATCGGCTACAAGCCTTGCCGTGAGCCCCATGCCGTCGATGGCCAGCGAGTGCATCAGCAGCGTTGGCCTGCGGGCAACCCGATCGATCGCCCGCAAGCCATCCACGACTGCGCCCCCGCCAACCACGACTGTGAGCGGTCGGCCAGCCAGTTCGCAGACGAGAGAGCGTGCCAGCTCTGGCCAGTCTGCCCGTTCGAGCAGGCTGCCGCCCATTTTCACAACCAGACGCCCAGACGGCTGCAATGGAGCGATGGACCCGTGCGATACATCCTCCGCTGACTGCACGATGCCCGATAGCCAGTCGACACGTTTCCCCTGTCGATCATTGCGATGAAAGCTCATGCGAGTATCCCTCGGGCGATCATGGCCAACGCGTGGGCCGGAGCTGCACGCGAGACATTGCAGCCGAGCGAGTCCGCGAGCGACACAATTGTGACTGGCCAGCCAAGGGCAGCCAAGGCCCGCCTCCCTAGGCACATGCCGTGGCCGGAGAGTACGACGCTGGTTGGCTGCCAGCCCGTGCTGCGGGCTACGCGTGCCATCGCTCTAGCCACCTGTCGGCATTGTGCTTTGGCGCACCACTCCGCAGCAGCAATGGCTTCGGTTACTGAAAAACTATCCGGATTGGCTAAGAGCATCCGCGCCAGTCGAACTCGTGCAGCTGCAGGTGTCGCAGGCCCACCATCGGCGGTATCGTAAGATTGAGGATCTGGTGGAATACCTTCGAGTAGCATCCATACATCGCGCGACTGTGCATAGAGTTCGCTGGCAATGGGACGCCGGCTGCCTGCCAGCGGTAGCGACCGTACGATTGCTGCCACTGGGGTACGTTCGACTCCTGTGTAGACCAGTTCGCCCGTGGCCATTCGGCCTACGTCGTCGCTGGCTAGCGGCGAGGGGATGCCGTCGCAGATGGCCACGATATCGGTGGTTGTTGAGCCGATATCGATGAGCATGGCTCGGCTTGTGGCGGTGAGGGCCGCTGCCAGTCTTGCGACAGCATGCCAGTTCGAGGCTGCAGCCGCCAACGGCTTGGCGATCGCCTCGGCTGGTGACACGATCCTGCCGTCGAGCAGATAGATTCCAAGTTCGGCATGTGGCTTGCATTCCTGTGCGGCTGCCTGCAATGAGGCAGTGATGTGCCGAACGCCTGCACAACGCGACGGATAGCAATCGGCGATCTCGCCGGTCATGGTGGCCACGATCCGGCGTGGCGAGCATGTTTTGGCAATGCCGGCGAGCGTCGTAGGGAGGTGATCCCAGTGTCGCCAGAGCTCAAAAGGCTGATTCGTTACCCAGCCCAGTCCATCGGCTCCCTTGATGTTTGCGCCGCCGACGTCGATGGCAAGCACAGCCGGATCGCATACCTGTGCGGTAGCCAGTGAGACGTGGGCTGGACTGTTGCTCGATTCATCCATGGATTACCCGCGCATCACCAGACTTTTCAAAATCAATCGACCGGCCGTCATCTGCCTCGGCTGGCGTTAAAATCGGAAACTGTCCGGAGGCTACATCCAAGATCGCCCGCATGAGACTCGAGCGAAACAGATGACGAAGTCCAACGAACGAGGTTGTCAACCGTGGGTTAACCTCCAGCACACGATCACCACACCCATCCTCACGATCTCCCAAGATCATGTCGACTCCTACCCAGCCCAGAGCAGCAGCACCCTCTTCTGCAGGGCCTAGCCTGTCGCCGTTGGCAGCGTGCTGGAGTGCGTCAATCGTACGGCGGGCCAGTCGCTCGGCGCGGTGGCACATCGCTTTGTCAAGGAGCAGACTGCCACCCAGATATTCAGGAGTATCTCCAGAGGAGAATCGCTGCTGTACTGGAGGCAAGAGATACGCGCCGCCAGGTCCGCATAGGCACGACACGCCCACGGGCGTGCCAGCAACGAAAGCTTCCAGTCGTTGTTCCTGATGGGCCGGCGACGTTTGGCCGTGCGACCGAACGATTGCCAGTCCGTCGCCACCGGCACTCGCGCGGGCCTTGCGAACTGCCGGCAGATAAAAGCCGATTGGGAGCGGCTCCCCTGCGTGAAGCGTCCTTCCAGCCGGGACAGCAACGCCGGCGGCCGCCAGTGCGCAGAGGGTTGCGGGCTTATCGGCCGCTGCCGCCAAGAATGTGGTTCCTGGCGAGGCCACCCGTCCTCCGGCAGACCGAGCCGCCGCCACTCGCGATTCTAGAATTCCAGCTGTCTCCGGTGCGATGATAATCGTCCAATCCGCGAGAGCGGACTCGTGCATGAGGACGTCCACTTCTGCGCCCAACGGCACCGACAGAAGCCGCGCAGCGGCAGCCTGGTTCAGAGGTCGCGCGGCATCTGCCAGCACGGTCAGTTCAATGGAGGCGTCTTTCGCGGCATCGCAGAGCAAAGCGTCGAGCATCGCACATCCCTCGATCGTCAGTGCCATCGCCTCCTGCTGGGGTACATCCTGTCCATGAAGCCCGCCGGAGCAGCACCACTCGTAGAGCACGACCCGCATCACATTGCCTCAGGAGATTGCATCGAATGGACGAGGACTCCAGCGACGAAGGCATTTCAGAAGGACACAGAATGCTTAGAAAATCCCCAACTGATCGCGGGCTGCGTCGGTCATGCGATCGGGTGTCCACGGTGGATCCATCACGATCCTCACTTCCACGGCCGACACGTCGCCATGTCCACCTACGGCCCGCTTCGTGTCGGCGATCAATTGTGGGCCTGCGGGGCAGGCGGGGCTTGTCATCGTCATATCGATAGCCACGTGCTGCTTGTCTGCGGCGTCTGCGGCCGGCGCGAACGTAACGCCATAGATGAGGCCCAAGTCGACGATGTTCACAAACAGTTCGGGATCTTTCACTGCTTTGAGCATTTCATAGATGAGCTCTTCGGACAGTCTCTGTGAGGAAGGTCCGCTTGGACCAGAAGGCGACTGTGCTGTTGCTTCTGCTACGTCTGCGGTCCCTGAGGATGCATGGCTTGGCTGCCCAGACGCAATGCCCGGGAGTGATGGCTCGCTTGCAAGCGCGTCGCTGGCGTGAGTCGCCGGCGCGGCTGCGGCATGGGCTGATGGGCCGTCGGTGGCGTAGCCGGATCTTAGTCGAACCCAGACCCCACCCTCCTCGATCTTTACATCGTGGGATCGCGTGCCTCGCAGGGCTGGCATGGTGAGTGCTGCCCCAGTGCGGATGTCGAACTTTGCCCCGTGTCGGGGACAGGCGATCTTGTAATCGATGAGTTCACCCTCCACCAGCGGGCCGCCGTCGTGCGTGCAGACATCGTCGATCGCATAGAACTGGCCGTTGACGCGAAAGAGAGCGACCAAGTCACCATCCACCTCGATCAGCGTCTTGCCAGGATCAGTCAATTCGGTAGCTTCTGCCACCCGCACAAAATCTGCCATCTGCATGTATTCCTTCAGTTGCGAAGAGCGGTTGAGAACAGGTTTAAGACAATCGGCGGATCCGACTGCTAATCGCTTGGGCGAACGCCTCTCGTACCGGGGCGATCGTAATCCGATCGAAAACCTGCTGGAAGAAGCCCGCCACGACCAGACGCGCTGCCTCGTCGGCAGAGAGGCCGCGGGCCTGAGCATAAAAGATTTGCTCCTCATCCACCCGGCCGCTGGTGGCTCCGTGCGTGCATCGCACATCATCGGCCTCGATTTCAAGGCCCGGGATTGAGTCGGCGCGGGCCTCTGATGAGAGCATAAGATTGTCGTTTCGCTGATAGCCGTCTGTTTTCTGTGCGAGCTTATTGACTCGAATCATCCCACGCCACACCAGACGCGACCGATCTTGCAAGGCGCCTTTGTAGAGCAGGTCGCTGCGGCAGTCGGGGGCTTCATGGTGTTGAAGCGTGTTGTAGACCAGTTGCTGGCGGCCGACAGTAAACATCACGCCGTTTACCTGTGCGTGGGCGCCACGGCCTACGAGAGCAACATCCTGCGCGACTTGTGAGAGCCTGCTGCCCAACGCTCCGAGCGTCCACTGCAGCCTCCCACCCTCGTGCACAACGGCTTTTTGTCTTGCGAAGTGCCACACACCATCGTTCCAGTTTTGTAGATTCACGATTCGCAGAAAAGCCCGAGCGCCAACCACAATTTCTGTACCCCCACAATGAAAACCACCCGTAGCAGGACTTGGGGAGCCATCGGATGGACGAGTCGTCGGTCCACCGCCTCCAGCCGTTTCTGTGAGCACGGTTGCCTCAGATCCCTCGCCCAGAACGACGAGTACGTGTCCGGTATCAACGCCTCCCGGAGTGATAGCAGAAAGTGCATAGAACGGTGCGGTAACGCGTACGCCTGGAGGCACAAAGAGCACCGCTCCGGCGGTATGAAATGCCGCGTGCATTGCGGCAAACCAATCGGCACCGGAGTCGATCACCGAAAACCAGTGGGGCTTGAATACATCGGGATGCTCAGCCAGCAGTCGATTTGCTGGGCCGAAGAGAACGCCTTGCCGAGCCAGCGACTCATCGAGTTGCTCGTATTGCACGTGGCCATCGAGTGAAAGAACTTTGCCTGCAAGGCTTCTCGTGGCATGAACCGGTCCGCTGGGCTCATTCAGGAATGTCTCCTGGCCGCCATGGCCTGCCGCAATGGCTTCCGCAAGCAAGCCCACGGGCATTGGCTCAGTGGGCTCGGGCGGTTGTCTAGGCCCCCACGCCTGTGGTTTAAAAAGTCGCAGGTCCGTACGCATCCAGTTTTCGTCGTTTCGGGCTGGCATGCCGAGCGATTCGAGTCGCTCAAACGCAACCTGCCGATGCTCGTTCACCCAAGCGGGCGAGTTGCTCGCGGCGATGAGAAGCGCCAGCGAACGGTGATCGAACGATGATCTGGTTGCCGTAGCAGAGTGAGCCGTTGGCACAGGAGCAAGCGATTCTACAGAGGATGTCTTCATGGTGCTCAAATGAGGATTGATAGCTGGCGTCCATTCCAGCGTTCGTTACCCCACCGATCCTTCCATCTGCAGTTCGATGAGTCGGTTCATCTCAACGGCGTATTCCATGGGGAGTTCTTTCACGAGTGGCTCGATGAATCCGCTGACGATCATCGTGCTGGCTTCGGCCTCCGAGAGACCACGGCTCTTCAGATAGAACAATTGCTCCTCGCCTATCTTGGACACGCTCGCCTCGTGGCCAACCGTGACATCCTGCTCCTCAATTTCAATGTACGGATACGTGTCACTGCGACTTTTGTCGTCCAGAATCAAGGCGTCGCAGACGACGCTGGACCGGCTTTTCTTTGCGCCAGGCTCCACTCGCACCAGCCCGCGGTAGCTGGAGCGGCCACCATTCTTTGAGATACTCTTGGAAACAATCCGGCCATACGTGTTCGGGGCGGCATGCACCAGTTTGGCCCCGGCATCTTGGTGCTGGCCTGCCGAAGAGAACGCGATCGAGAGAATTTCGCCCCGTGCGCCCGGTTCGACCATGTACACCGACGGATATTTCATCGTGAGGTGGCTGCCGAGATTTCCGTCGATCCACTCCATTGTCGCCCCCTCGTAGGCAACCGCTCGCTTGGTCACGAGGTTGTAGATATTGTTCGCCCAGTTTTGAATCGTCGTATAGCGGCATCGGGCATGCTTCTTGACAACGATTTCTACGACCGCCGAGTGGAGGCTTTCTGTGGTGTACATCGGAGCCGTGCAGCCCTCGACGTAGTGCACCTGCGCACCTTCGTCCACGATGATGAGCGTGCGTTCAAATTGTCCCATGCTTTCGGCATTAATTCGGAAATAGGCTTGCAAAGGGAAGTCGATCTTCACCCCCTTGGGCACATAAATAAACGAACCGCCCGACCAGACGGCCGAATTGAGGGCCGCAAATTTATTGTCGGTAGAAGGAATGATCGTGGCGAAGTATTGACGCAGGAGTTCAGGATGTTCACGCAGGGCCGTGTCTGTGTCGGTGAAAATCACTCCCTTCTTGGCGAGATCCTCCTGGAGCGAGCCGTAGACAACCTCACTTTCAAACTGTGCCTTCACCCCAGAGAGATATTTTCGCTCCGCTTCGGGAATGCCAAGCCGCTCAAACGTCTTCTTGATCTCTTCGGGCACCTCGTCCCAGGTCTTGCCCTGCTGCTCGGTGGGCTTGAGGTAATAAAAGATGTCTTGAAAGTTGACGCCAATATGGCCACCCCAGTTGGGCATCGGCTTGGAGTTGAAGATTTCGAGCGACTTCAATCGGAAGTCACGCATCCAAACGGGCTCCTTCTTCATCTCGGAGATCTGCGAAACGATCTCCGGATCAATCCCCTTGCGGGCCTTGAAGATTGCCGTTGAGTTGGTGCGGAAGTCGTACTTGTTGATCTCGCCAATGGCGAGCGTGGACGATTCTTGAAGTGCTGTCTGTTGGATTCCGATAGCCATTGTATTTCTTTCTCTCGTCTGTTGTGTGTCTGCCACCCGCTTAGACCGTTGCCGTCATCGCCTGCTCTGCGGCTGCCGCCTCGGGATAGGCGACACGGATTCGCTCGTAGCCCTGTTTGTGTAATTCGGTGGCTAGCTCTGGACCACCGGATTCGACGATCCGTCCGCCGAGCATCACGTGCGTGCGGTGCGGAATGTTGTGTTCAAGCAACTGCTCGTGGTGGGTGATCACGAGAATGCCCATGTCTGCGCCACCGATCTTTGCAATGCTCTGGCTGGCCAGTCGCACCGCATCGGCATCAAGGCCGCTATCTGTTTCATCCAGCACGGCAAACCGCGGCCGCAGCATTGCCAGTTGGAGAATTTCGGCTCGCTTCATTTCGCCACCGGAAAAACCGTCGTTCACATAACGGCGGGCGAAATCAGAGTCCATCTCCAGTTCGGCCATTTTGGCCTTGAGATCACCGCGAAACTCACGCATCGGAATCAAGTCCTGCCCTTCCTTGCGGTCGGGATTCCGGATGTTCGTGACGGCATGGCGGAGGAAGTCGGCCAGTCGCACGCCCGGAATCGACATGGGGCGTTGAAAAGCCAGAAAAATGCCCGCTCGCGCGCGTTGGTCGGGCTCCATTTCCAGCACATTGTGGTGCGTGCCATCGGCATCCACTAACTCAATCGTGCCGGATGTGACCTCATAGCTTGGATGCCCCATGATGGCGTAGCCAAGCGTGCTTTTCCCAGAGCCGTTGGGGCCCATTAAGGCATGGATCTCACCCCGGCCGATCTCAAGATCGACCCCCTTCAAAATCTCCTGCCCGTTCACGGCCACGTGCAGTCCGGAGACGGTCAATTTTTCCTTCGAATCAACGCTCATCAATTGAAATTCCTTAGTAGCTTCTCGAATCGGCTTACGACTGAACCTTCTGGTGGTCGTACACAAGCTCACCGTTGCCCACTGGCGATGTGACATAGCCAGAGTGGTGCGGTACGGGCAGTTCGTCATCCATTTTGCCAATGCCGCCGGATCGTTTGGCAATGCGTTGGCCCGCGATCTTGTCTTGAATCCGCATGAGTCCCTCCAAGAGGCTCTCTGGTCGCGGCGGGCAGCCTGGAACATAAACGTCTACAGGCACGACCAAATCAACGCCCTTCACAACGTGGTAGCCCCACTTAAAATACGGGCCACCGCCCGTTGTGCATGCGCCCATGGCAATCACATACTTTGGATCCGGCATCAGGTTGTAGAGTCGCCGTACGCGACTGGCCATTTTGTAGGTGACGGTGCCGGCCACGACCATTAAATCGGCCTGTCTGGGCGAGGCTCGAAATGCACCAGCCCCGAAGCGGTCCATGTCGTAGCGACTGGCACCTGCTGCCATCATCTCGATCGCACAGCAGGCCAGTCCGAAAGTCATCGGCCAAATGCTCGACTGGCGGGCCCAGTTGATGGCCTGCTCAACGGTCGTGAGCACCATGTTTTCTTCGAATCGACCTTCAATCCAGGGCTGTGTCATGGGGTGGGCTCCACGGGTATGGGTGATTGGATTGGCCGTGTGGGCCGTTCTGAGGAAACAATCACGTATTGAATGCTTCTGTCGTATCCGTTTCAAGGGTCTTGGGTCTTCTCAGGCAGTCCAGCGGCAACCATTGGGCTCGCAGTAAAGCGACAGCAGGAGGCACCATCCAGCCGGCATTCCGAGAGTTGCACGCGAGTACCGACGAGATCTTGAATCATTGCCCGCTCAGCAGCGCAGATTCCGCGGTCTTGTTCGGCGAGCTCGGGATAGGGGCAGGAATGGGTTGTCAGCACAGGCAGGCTTGTGTCGTCTCTGTGGCTCTCTACGGAGCAGGCAAGTTGCCGGCGACGAAACAGCGTAGCAACGCTCTCCAAACGCTCCTGAGAGGTTGAGCCAGTAATTTCGTGACGGTACATTCCTGCCATGGCCGTACCGATGCGTTGCAGGAGACCCCGCCGAACTGAAGATTCCTTGACGCCTCGTACCTCCGACCAGAGCACCATTGCGAGATCGTGAAAATTATTACCACCAGTGCGTTGTCCCGTTACCGTCAGGCTGTATTCGTGCGACGGACGCCCTCGCGGTTTCGGAATTGTTGAACGCCCAACAAATCCAGCTCGCATCAGGCGATCGAGTCGCTGCCGTACCGCCGTGGCTGTCACCCCCAACCCACCAGCGAGTTTGCCGATGCCCATCGAGGGTTCCGTCCGGAGCAATTCAAGCAGCGGCGTATCGGATGGCCGCGGGGCGACTGAATCAGATGGCTGCGTGGCTAAGGCGTTCATATGATTGCACTGTAGCTGACACGCGAATTTTAACAAGACTGCATGCGAAAAACATTGAAAAGCTCAAGTGTTTCAACTGACTGCTCTATTCCAGGCGATCCTGCGAAGGGAAGGTTGTGCGCATCACTTCGAGAAAGTCTTCCCGCGTCTGCACCCGCGATACCTTGCCCCGAAATTCACGGGCTCCAGGCAGGCCCTGGGCATACGCACAGGCAAATTTTCGCATCAGCAGCGTGCCTCGGTCGACTCCAAATCGCTGGCAGACCAGATCGTAGTGGTGGAGAACAACTGCGCGCTGCTCGTCAAGGCTGGGGTCAGGAGGGAGTGGCTCTCCACGCAACAGTGCTGCGATCTGTGCGAAAATCCATGGGCGGGAGAGGGACTCCCTTGCGATCATGACACCATCCACTCCGCTGTCTCGCAGGCGGGCCACGGCCGTTTCAGCCGAATCAATATCGCCGTTGCCCACGATGGGCATGCGAGACACGCTGCGTTTGACTGCGGTAATTGCATCCCAGTCGGCGTGGCCAGAGAAAAACTGCGAGGCCACTCGTCCATGGACAGTGAGGCAGGCGGCGCCAGCCTCCTCGATGCGCTGCGCCACCTCAATGGCGGTGCGGCACGTATCGGCGCAGCCTAAACGAATCTTGGCAGTCACGGGAACCCCGTCGCAGGCGTCGACGACTCGGCTTACGATGGCACCGACTCGATCTGGATCGCGCAAGAGCCAAGAGCCGCTCTGGGCTTTCACCGTCACCTGTCGCACAGGGCATCCAAAGTTGAGATCTACCACGCTGACTTTGAAATCCTTCGCCAGTCGTCGCCCAACCTTCGCCAGATTGTCTGGGTCGTTATCCCACATTTGCACTGCCAACGGACGAGGTTCATCCTGAACGCCCCACAAACGGTCGGGGTGCTCGCCACGGTTGGTTTCTAACCACATGGCACTGCGTGCGGCAATCATCTCAGTGGCCAAGAGTCCTGCCCCCCCGAATTCCCGGACCACCTGCCGAAACGCATAGTTTGTGTAGCCGGCCATCGGCGCTTGCAGCACTGGTGGATCAACAACAACCGGGCCAATCATCAGTGGGGCAACGGAAGTGGATACTTGAGAGCCGATCATGCAGGCAATCGTACGCCACGATGCCCGCGCATTGCGACGGGTTGGCCTGAGGCTGCTCAGACACCAGCATTACTGCACAGCAGGCAGTTGTGCCGGAGGCACGCTCGCCGGTTGCAGGCCTGCCGGCGGCACAAACGTTGGCGGTGCTTGTGGGCCCCCGGCAGGCGTTGAGAGCGGCAGCGGGTCGGCCTCACCGAGAGGAATCGGTGTTGCATTGGCCGCAGGTACCACCGATTGCGGCAGACCGTTTGGCAGCGTTTGGCCACTCGGTGCCGGCCGCCACTGGATTGGGGTGCCAATGAGCATAGATGCAAAGCGTTCGTCAGGAACGGAGAGATCGGCGACGGCCATCACGTATTCGGCGATTTCGAAGTTATAGATCTTTACGGCTTTGACAAATTCTCGCTGTTGGGTCACGGTGGCGGCGTGCGCCGCTAGGACCGACTCGATTGGCCGCTTCCCTTGAGCGTGGTCGGCCTCCGTCATGGCAAACGCCTGCGCGGCGGCCAGCACAGCGGCTCCGCGAGCGTCTACTGTTTCGTGCCGACTCGGCAGCATGCGGTTGATTGCCCGAATCCGACCGGTGACTGATCGAGCCGCAAAGATTGTTTCGAAATGGGTTTGATACGGCACAGTCAGTGGTCGATCGACCGGCCATGGAAGGGGCTCACTCACCGGAAGACGGACTAGATCCACAAGTTCCTGCTGGGCCGCTATCAACTCCGAACGCGACTCTGCAAGTTCCGCTTTGGCTGCAGCCAGAGCCACATCGAGTGCTGCGCGGTCGTGCGGATCCCCGCTCGGCGCAATCATATCCAATCGCTCGACCGCTTCGGTTGCAAACCGCCTCAGGGCACATCCGGCGGAAACCTTCCAATACCCTTGCGTGATCCAGAGTCGTCTCGCCCGGTCGCCAGATCGTTCAATCGCTTCCAGCAGGGGTAGTGGCCGACTGGTGAGCGATTCTGTTGTAGCATCCAAAGGCTCGATTGCTTTGGCTAAGAGTTCCGCCGCCGGGCTTTCGACGGGCGGACTGGCAGCCAGCGGCGGGGTCGCAGGCGCGACGATTCGAGCGGGCGTTGAGGGGGGCAGTTGCTGCACTGTAGGAGCGGCTACACGCGGCGGCACGACTACAGAGATAGTGCCATCCGCAGAGGCAGGGCTTTGGGGTGGACTCGCAGGTGGCTGAAGCGGTGTTTGTTCGACTCCTGCCGGTTGAGTTACCTGTTCTAGAGTCTGTTCTGGAGCCGAGTCTTCCGCAGGAATCCTGCG
>QWQH01000037.1 GCA_003670915.1 Planctomycetota bacterium
AAGCGGTTGATAATGTCTTGCAGTTCCTGCGGTACGCTCGACGATCCGTGCATCACCAAATGACAGTTGGGAAGACGACGGTGAATCTCTTCGATCCGACCCATCGCCAACACCTCGCCGTCGGGCTTTCGTGTAAACTTGTACGCTCCGTGGCTTGTCCCAATAGCCACTGCCAGCGCATCCACACCTGTGGCGGCCACAAATCGCTCGGCTTCATCGGGATCGGTCAAGAGTTGGTCGTGCGACAGCGTGCCTTCGGCTCCGTGCCCATCCTCGGCCTCTCCGTGGCCAGTTTCCAGCGATCCAAGACAGCCCAACTCCCCCTCCACCGAAACGCCGCGGGCATGCGCTGATTTCACAACCTCGCCTGTCACCTTCACATTGTAGTCGAAGTCGGCAGGCGTTTTTCCATCGTCCTTCAAAGAGCCGTCCATCATGACGCTAGTGAAGCCATTGTCGATCGCGCTGGTGCACGTCGCCGGAGAGTTGCCGTGGTCTTGATGCATTGCCATGGGGATCCACGGATAGAGTTCGGCAGCCGCCAGCATGAGGTGTCGCAGGTAGGCATCCTGACTGTAACTGCGGGCACCGCGAGAGGCCTGCACAATCACAGGCGACTCTGTTTCCTTGGCCGCCTCCATGATTGACTGAATCTGCTCCATATTGTTGACATTGAAAGCGGCGAGTCCGTAGCTATTTTCAGCGGCGTGATCGAGCAGGCATCGCAGGGGCACCAGCGGCATGAAAGGAGTCTCCTCAAAAAGGCGGGGCGGGGACAGCAGGCCTCAGAGCATAAGCCGTTTGGGGCTGCGTCACAAACGGCTTCAGCCGCCACGCGACCGGTTGGCGTGTTAGACTTCTGGTTCCATCAATCTCCCTCAGACGCTCCACCCATGGAACTCAAGCCCACTACCGATCCGCTGTCGAGTTTTCTCTACGTGGCAGCGGGCTGGACCTGCGTGGGACTGGCTGTGTTGGGGGCCCTCTTGCCGCTGCTGCCCACCACTCCTTTTTTGCTGCTGGCGAGTTGGTGTTTCTTTCGTGGCTCGCCGCGCATCCACGCATGGCTGCACCGCTCCCGGTGGTTTGGGCCAACGCTCGACGATTGGGACCACTACCACGGTATCCGCAAGAGCATGAAGTATCGCACCGTGCTCCTTGTCGCCGCCGTCGTCGCAGGCAGCCTCGTGCTCAACAGCCTGCCGTGGTGGATGAAATATCTTGTGCTGGGCTTGGTGGCGATCGGCCTCTCGATGATCTGGCACGTTCCCACGCTTCCAGACGACGCCCCGCGCGCCCCGCGAACGATCATTTCCTAAGCGAACTGCTGCTCGGTTTTTTTCAGTCGAGCGTTGCGTCGGGTTCCGGTAGCCAGTGGGTAAGCATCGCGCCAACCATCGCATAGGCGCCCGCCACCCCGGCGCCCACCAACGCGATCCGTAGCGGATCCGGGGGCGTTGCCGCGGCCAGCGTGAGCGTGAGCCATGCAGCGGCTGTGCCCAACACACGGCCCCCGATGTTGGCCGCAAAACTTTCCCCGGTGCCTCGTAGGTGCGTCGGAAACACCAGCGGAATGTAGTTGCCCCAGAAGCTAAACTGTGCGACGGTGAAGAGCCCGGCTGCAAAGATGCCGGCCTTGATCCAGCCGAGGGAGTCGGGGTTGGATAACTGCGTCGAGATCCACCAAAAGAGCACCGGCACAAAGAGGAGTGCTGGAATCTGAAACACCCGAAGCAGTCTCCGCCGTCCAATGATGCGGATCGCTGCGATTGCCAAAAGCACGCGGCCCACGAGGCCGCCGACCTCTTGATAGATCGTCACCGTAGCCACAGCCTCGTCAGTGGCGTTGCCCGCAATGCTTTTGAGCTTGCCTGCCAAAAGAGCGGGGCCGCCGCTCTCCTTTGCCCTGGCGACGGCTTCATCCTGCGCGGCCTTGGCCACTTTTAAAATCGCCACATGCCCTTTGGGGCCGCCCAGGATTTGGGGCAACTGCTGAATCGCACCAAAAGCAATGCCGTAACTGGCCGCAAACACAAGGGTTGTCAGGACTGTCGTGCGGACCAACGCCGGACTGAAGAGTTCGCGGATGCTCGGCCGCTTGAGCGTGCCCGCAGCCTTCTTCTCCGCCCACACAGGGCTCTCCGGCAAAAAAGGACGGATCACAATCAGGGGCAACGCTGGGATCACGCCAGAGATAAGCGTATAACGCCACGCTTCGTGGTCGCCTTGGATTGCGGGCAACAGATCGGCGCACCTCGCAGCCATCACATTCGCTGCACCGACGAGCAGACCGCCCAGCGAGGAAAACGCTTGCGTCCAGCCCAGAGCTCGTTCACGCTGCTCGCGGTCTGGAAAAAGCTCTGCCAACCATGCCACGGCCGCCACAAACTCGACGCACACACCCACAAAAACAAGGCAGCGGAAGAAGAGCAACTGCGGCAGCGTGGTCGCGAATCCAGCCGCCATCGCCGCCATCGCATAGAGCAGAATACTGAACGTGAGCACACGGCGTCTGCCCAACACGTCGGTCAGATAGCCACCCAGCAGACCAAACACACCCCCAGCGATAGCCGGCACGAAGAATAGCGTGCGGGCCCATCCCACATAACTGGTACCGCCCGGGCTCCAGAGTGCCATTGCATCGGCCGGGGCCATGCCCCCCTGCACGAGGCTCTCCACGATCGGTTTGCTGAGGTTTGCAATGGCCGGCTTGATGATCAGCGGCAGCATGAGCAGTTCGTAGATATCAAAGGCAAAGCCAATGGCTGCAATGACGCACACGAGCCAGCCTGTGGCAGATAACCGGCCGGAAGATGACACGCCGTCTGTGCCAGCGGATGCGGTGCCGGGCGTGCCCATGCCAGAGTGGCCCCTACAAGTTCAGAAGCATTCAAAACGATTGCCGATAGGCTTCACAGCCTATCGGCAATGCGGTGCGAGGCAATGGGGTGGCCTTAGACAAGGACCACTGGATGCTCTTCTCAAACATGGCCGGCTCGTGGCCGAATCATGGGCCGATCGAAGCTGGGTTCTTGGCCAAGAAGTCCCGGGGGCCACGGGTTGTGTAGTAAGGATAAGCGACAGCGCCTGTGGGCGGACCAGCAGGACCCGTTTGGCCGTAATCCGAGGTGGCCAGAGCAGCTTTTTCCTCAGGCGTGAGACGATGCTTGGCCAGACCGCCGTACTGGCCCTGATGACGGCACTTCGCGCCTCCTTCACAGACGCCAGCCGGGCATGCCCCTTCGGCACATGCGCCCTGCTCGCCCGCTCCCGGTTGGCAGCCGTCTTGGCATGCCCCGTCCTGGCAGCGGCCGCCGGCATGACCGGCTTGGTGGGCGTACGGTCCGTCAAAGTTAGCCAGAAAGAGTCGATCGATAATCGAACACCCGCTCGACATCCCGACCGCCGTGATCACGACAAGCAGCCCGCACGTGCGTTTCATGGCACAGTCCCCTGGAGTTCCACCGGCCTATCATGGCCGGAATAAATCGGCGGGCACATCACCACGCCAAGACAGGGCCGCGTTACCACGCAGCCACCTATCCATGGAAGGTATCGGTCGAGCCGGTCGCACGGGTTGAGAAAACTCTGAGGACGAGTTGTGGGGGTTCGTGAATGTGTCAGGGCGATGGCCACTTTTTACCACGACTGATAAGCTGGGTAAGAGGGGCATGGCCCGCGGCTACCAAGCCATCGCAGCGATTGAACATCTGGCTCGTTACGGTAGTGCAGTTGACCTGCCTCTCCCTTGAAAGAAACAAACAGATGCCTCGCCGCCTCAAAAACTATTTGGCGATTATTCTGGCAGTCCTTTTCGGCCTCGTGCCCAGTGCGACCGAGGCGACCGAGAAATTCGAAAGCCCGAACATTCTGTTCGTCGTAGCCGATGATTTGGGGTGGAGCGATGTTGGTTGGCACGATGGCTTGGGACTGACTCCGAATCTAAACAGGCTTGTCAAAGAAGGCGTCGAGTTGGATCAGCATTACGTGCAGCCGGTGTGCACTCCAACGCGGGCGGCTCTCATGAGCGGTCGTTATCCTGGACGATTCGGTCCTCACGCACTTGCGCCGAGTAATCTCCGCGCAATGCCTCTGGGAACTGTGACGATGGCATCTATGCTGAAGTCGATGGGTTACGCCACATACCAATCGGGCAAATGGCATCTGGGAGCGAGATCCGAATGGGGGCCGAATCATTCTGGCTTTGATCACGCCTACGGAACACTGACCGGGGCCGCCGACCCTTGGACTCATAAGTATCGCTCCGGCGTCTACGAGGATACGTGGCACCGTGATGGCAAGCCTCTTCGGGAAGAAGGGAACGCGACCGAACTGATTGCCGCCGAAGCACTGAGATGCATTGAAGAAAAGCGAAGCCCTTGGTTTTTGTACGTGCCATTCCATGCGGTACACACGCCCGTCGATGCGCCGGATGAATTTAAACGACAGTATGACGGCGTGAAGTTTCACGACGATCCGGCACGACAGGACTCCCGACTGCGAATGGTGGCAATGATTGCACAAGTCGACGCCAAGATCGGCCAGTTTGTCGATGCGCTGGAGCGAACAGGGCAGCGCAATCACACGCTGATTGTGTTCACCAGCGACAACGGGGGCATTGAGTCGCTGAAAAACGCCTATGTTGGCGACGTAGGTGATTCGCCACTCAACAGCGAGAACGATCCGCTGCGAGGCCAGAAAAACACCTTGTACGAGGGCGGCACGCGAGTCTGCGCGTTTGCGAATTGGCCTGGAAAATTGAAACCTCAGAAGCTGACAGTTCCCATGCATGCCGTCGACTGGATGCCCACAATTGCTGCTCTTCTCGGGTACAAGTCACGGGTTGATCTTCAATGGGATGGTGTCAATCAATGGCCTGTCCTGACAGGTGCGGCGACTCCTTCGCTGCCACGTACCATTTATATCGCCGCCAAAGGCGGGCATTCCATTCGTTCTGGAGAATGGAAGCTGATTGTCCCTGCCAATGGCAAGGCTCAACTCTTTCACATCGGCAATGATCCGTACGAGAAGTCTGACGTGGTCGATAGCATGCCCGACATCGTCACAGATCTTCGCAACCGCCTGGCGGCACATCAAGCAAAAGACCAGCCTCATCTTCCATCGGATCTTGTCGGACTACCGGAGTGAACGGTGCCGCACATCAACCGTTAAACCGTCCCACGACCAGCGAGATATTCTGGCCGCCAAAACCAAAGCTGTTGGAAACCGCCCGATCGAACGTCGCCTCACGAGCCTTGTTGGGCACGTAGTCGAGGTCGCAGTCGGGGTCAGGTTCCTCGTAGTTAATCGTCGGGGGCAGTACACCATCCCGGATCGCCAGCAGACACACAATCAACTCGGTGGCACCTGCGGCAGCGATGAGATGCCCCATCATGCTCTTCGTGCTCGAGACAGGAATTTTGTAGGCCTGCTGACCGAAGACGTGCTTGATGGCCAGCGTTTCAACGCGGTCGTTTACGCTGGTGCTCGTGCCGTGGGCGTTGATATAGCCAATGTCATTCAGCCCGACCCCGGCATCCGCGAGAGCCAGTTTGATGCACGAGGAAGCACCGCGTCCATCGGGGTGCGTGTCGGTGATGCGATAGGCATCGGCCGTCGATCCGTAGCCGATTAATTCGCCATGAATTTTTGCGCCTCGCTTCTTGGCATGCTCGAGTTCTTCCAGCACGACCATCGCAGCCCCTTCGCCAATCACAAACCCGTCCCGATCGCGATCAAATGGCCGACTGGCCCGAGTGGGCTCGTCGTTACGAGTGGAGAGAGCAGTCAATAAATTAAATCCCGTCACACCGAAAGGGTGAATCATGCTGTGCGTCCCACCAGAGAGCATCACATCGGCGTCGCCACGACGCACCAGTTCGGTCGCCTCACCGATCGCCTGACTGGAAGCGGCACAGGCCGTGAGGCAATTGAAGTTTGGCCCCTGAGCATCGAACATACCCGCCAAATGGCCAGCCGGCATATTGGGCTCTTGCTCCACCTCCGAAAGTGGATGCAGCGTTTCCAGCCCGAGCTTTGTAAATTTTGCGACGTCCAGCGTCTCGCCTTCGATCGCTGCCATCATCATGCTCGTAAACGAATCGAAGTCTTGCTGCCCCTCGCCACTGCCCAAGTACACGCCCAACCGCGTGGGATCGGCAAGCCCTTTTTCGAGTCCCGCATCTCGCATCGCCTGCAAGGCCGCACCCGCTGCAAACCGCGTGTGTCGGCCGCAAAAATGCCAGAGTTGCTCGCTCTCCCCCTCGTCAGCAATGCACCAGTTTCGCACCTCAGCAGAGATCTTCGTCGGAAACCGTGATGCATCGAAAACGGTTGTCATGCCAACGCCTGAGGCGCCCGCCATGAGATTTTTCCAAAGTTGCTCTACACGCACTCCCAGCGGGGTGATGCACCCCATTCCCGTGATAACAACTCTACGTCTGCCAGCCACCATCACCCTCTCCTCTCGATTACCAGTCTGGTCGCACGAGCGGTTGCCCCGCTTCGTCGCGGCCAATGTCGTAGATGTGCATGTGATCCAGCCACACGAGCAGTTCATCTGGCTCAAACAGTTTCGGAACCCCTTCGCCGGGTTCAAGATGGGCGAAGAAAAGTTCGGCCTCTCCCTGCAGTTTGTCGCCCACCTTACTGGTCACGCGAGCCAGCGAACCAGACGGCTTGAGATCCAGAATCTCGGCATAAAAATAAATCGAATCGCCTGGAACGGCATCGAAATGGAAATCGGCATTGGCCACCTTGGCCAAGACAACCCGGCGGTTGTATTCGATTGCATCCGCCACAAGCAGGCCCGCTGTTTGCGCCATCCCCTCCACGATCAGGGAATTGGGCATCATCGCAGCACCCGGAAAATGGTCGTGCATGTGCTCTTCGGCAAGTGAAACATTCTTCACAGCCGTGGCGTGCTTGGCACGCACAAATTCTTCGAAGCGATCAATCCAAAACCAGCGCATTGCACGCTTCCGGCAGAGCCGTCCATGTGGGAAAAAGGAGTGAAACCCAGTCAGGCATTCAGTTTGCTCTGAACGTAGCGAACCATGTCTTCGACCGTGAGCGTGTTACCAAAATTCTGCACGCTTGGATTGGCCTCAAACTTTTCTAGGTCTGCAAACGGCATGCGCAACTTGAGCGCAGTAATTCCAGCGGCGTTCACTTTACCGTTGGTGACATACTCGGAACTGGAAAGCACGTCCTCGGGAAAGAGTTCGCCTCGCGGAATTTTAATACCAAACGCTTTTTCGAGGCGAAAGACGATGTCTAGAAAATCGATTGACTCGGCTCCAAGATCACCCACCATGCTGGCTGAAGGAATCACATCAACCTCATCAACACCGAGAGCGTCCACAAGGGCCGTTTTTACTTTTTCGAAAATTTCATCGCGCGTGGGCATCGACTTGGCACCTTTAGATAACGAGGAATGGAAACGACTTCTCCAGTCGCACGTTGTAGTGTCGGCGTGCCCGCATGGGAACCCGAAACCTGTTTTTCATTCGCTTTCTTCAAAAAACCCTCAAAAAACAGCCGCGAACGGCCTTCCAATCGCCGCTTTGTGGGGGCCAAACAGCCGATCCCGATGGGCTCAACCGGTGCCCTCACGCAGTTTCTCTAAAGGGTGCGGCAGTTATCGAGAGAGCGTCGCTTCCCCAACGGCGGGCAGCGCTGGCACTTCTCGCATCGGCGGACGAGCACCGTAGCCAACGTGCCGCAGAGCCCCGTTGGCTCGGCCGGTTGGATGAAGGATTCCCCAGAGCTTCCGCATCTCGGCCCGCACTCTGGCATCCATGGCATCTCCGTAAGGCATGCGATCTGCAAGGTTGTAGCGTTCGAGTACTAACCGGGCCGTCAGACTGGTGCGGCCCTCCACCGTGCCGCTGGCCTTTACCTTTGTTCTTGTTTCATCCTGATCGATGACCTCCGCCGTCACCGTGAGCACTTGCCCTGGCTGAACAAAATCGCCGTACTTCACATTTTTTGCCGTTCGGAGTACGACAATACTGTGGGCAAAATCCTCTCCCAGCCGGATCGTCCATGCCGCCGCCTGCGTCATTGATTCCAGCATCAACACCCCCGGCATCACCGGAAAGTGCGGAAAGTGGTCAGCTAAATATTCTTCCGACAGCGAAAGTGTTTTGATAGCCGTGATGCTTTTGCCGGGTTCCACGGCCACGACCCGATCGAGGAGTGTAAAACGCATGAGATTTCCGTATCTGCCAGAGTGGGTGCGTTGCGTGGTTGGGGCGTGAAAAGCCCTCAGAAAAACGTCGAATCGCTCTACTGCCGGGTCAGCAGTATAAGGAATTCAGTTCACCCCACAAGGATCCAAAAAGCTTTCTGCCCCAGCCTGTGATCTCGTTTCGGTCCAGAAGCCGATAGGATCGCTGTAACCCCGACAGTTTTGCACAGGTTCAAGCGTTTTTCTTCAACTCGTGATTCGGCCTTCTTTGGACTGATAAACCACTTGCGGGCCGCTCGCCTGCTGCTCATGCTCTTCAAGAGAGACGTTGGCGATCATTGCTTCTATCCTGAGTTGAATCCTTCCGAGATGCCGCATGGCGATCCTGCTCGAACCCATCGATGCTCACGTGCCCGAGGCTCTTTCGATTGATCTGGGCGGCATCACGCCCGATTGCATGGCAGGTCTTTCGCTGGAGACGATTCACCGGCTTCGCGTGCAGGCCGATGGAAATGCATGCGAATTAGGGATGCTCTTTCGTTTGCGTGGAGATGCCTCGGACCAACGCCTCGAGTGCATTGGTGACTTCTCGCGAGTGCACTGGCTGGGGGCGAGGATGTCAAGCGGCACTCTCAGCGTCTCGGGCAACGTGGGACGGCATGCGGGTGCTGGCCTGTCGGGCGGTACCCTCAAGATCGCAGGCAATGCGGGTGATTGGCTGGCAGCGGAGATGTCCGGCGGCACGGTGCACGTTGGCGGCTCAGCTGGAGACAATGCGGCTGGAGCATTGCCCGGGAGCCAAAGAGGCCTGCGAGGCGGCATGGTTGTGATTGCCAGAGACACCGGCTGCTTGGCTGGAGCGCGGATGCAACGCGGGTTCGTGGCCATTGGGGGCGGCTGTGGTGAGGCCGCTGCATTTGAAATGCGAGCCGGCACGCTGCTCGTGGGTGGCCGCGTGGGACAGCGGGCCGGCATGGGCATGCAACGCGGAACGCTCATCGCCAGTCACGCGGCGACCGCTGAGTTGGCTTATGCACCGCCCCCAACCTTCCAAAGGGGCTGCGTATGGTCACCGCCATTCATGAACATCTTGGCCCAGCGACTCCTGCAGGTGGGCTTTCCTCCATGGGCAGAGGAAGCCGCCGGCCCCCTGCTCGACGGCGTCTGGCAGCAGTGGCACGGCGACATGCTCACCGGCGGCCGCGGAGAAATTTTCCACCGTCCCGCATGGCATTGAATGGATGGAATGGGTTTGATTGATTCAGGCTATGGACCCCATCGACACACGTGCGGCGGTTCACAGAGTCGAGTCGGCTGGGCTTGGTCGAAAATACGGCTTTTTTTGACCCCGCTTCCGCCGACGCCATGTTTCGGCTACTCTTTGCCGCTTCCAGTCGATTGGTGCCTCCGATACGTTTTTTGCGAAAAATCCTGTATGCCCACGATCAGCCAACTCGTTCACAACCGCCGCCGGCCGAAGCGGAAATTTTCTAAGTCCCCGGTGCTCGACCGCTGCCCGCAAAAGCGGGGCGTGTGCTTGCAAGTCCGGACGATGACGCCCAAGAAGCCAAATTCGGCTCTGAGAAAGATCGCTCGCGTGCGTCTGTCCAATCAAAAAGAAGTCACTGTTTACATTCCTGGCGAAGGCCACAACCTCCAGGAACATTCGATCGTGCTCGTGCGTGGCGGTCGTGTTCGCGACTTGCCTGGCGTGCGGTATCACATTGTCCGCGGTGCCCTCGACACGCTCGGCGTGCAGGGTCGCAAGCAGTCCCGCAGTTTGTACGGGGCGAAAAAGGGTTAAACGAATATGGGAAAAATTACGGCCAGCCGCGAGCAACTCCGCCCAGATCCACGGTATGGGTCTCTCATGGCGAGCAAGTTCGTGAACTGCCTGATGGTCGACGGAAAGAAGAGCGTGGCGCAAGCCATCTTCTACAAGGCCATGGATATCGTTGCCCAAAAGGTGACGGACGTCGAACCAATCGAGATTTTCAACCGCGCCATTGAAAACGTGAAGCCGTCTGTTGAAGTGCGTTCCAAGCGAGTTGGTGGTGCTGCCTACCAAGTTCCGATGCAGGTGAATCGTAACCGGCAGCAGTCGCTGGGCATCCGCTGGATGCTGCAAGCCGTTCGCGAGAAGAAGGGCCGCGGCACCCACGAAAAACTAGCCGAGGAAATCCTAGCTGCGTACAAGCGTGAAGGCGCTGCAGTCACCAAGCGAGACAACGTCCACCGCATGGCCGACGCCAATAAAGCGTTCGCACATTTTGCCTGGTAGTTCGGTTTTCTCGCTCAACTCCAACACGCATTTCGTTTCTGGCATACTTGAGCGTTCGTGCAATCCTCACTCAGCTTCTGGCTAGTCTTTTTTCTGTGCTCGCTGCGATGGCACGTACACGCAGTCGATCCATGCTGGTGGACTCTCCGGCGGGCCATTAGAAACGCCCCCCTGCTTGGACACTTGCAGCATGTGCTCGCACCCGGCCGCCCGGTAGCAGGCTGCTAGGTTTTTTGCGACTTCCGGATCGGGATCGTCGATGAACAGCCGCACCGGTGCTGCCAATGCCAGGAGTCCTGGTAGATCACCATACTTCACGGCTCCAGGCAGAAAATCGGCGTGCTGCACCGACGGCAGTTTTTCAAACCGAAATCCACCCGTTTCAATGACGGCACTATCGATCCCACCGCGACCGGGCGAGGCCGTCGACCACATTTGTGCCGCCGCCAGCGCACCGGCTACCCAATGACCAGCTCCCACTTGGCCAACCAGCGATACCGACGTGGCCGGATGCTCTTGATCACTGCGAACGAAGGCAACGAGCGTGAGCAGATCGTGCACCCTTCGGCTGTAAAGCGAATCGTTGTAGCCGTAGAAATAGACTGGAGAAAGTTTCCAGCGATCCGCATCGCTTTCCGGCGGTTCCGGATAACACGCCTGCGGATTCTCCACCAATGGCAGACCGTCCACGCAGGATTCTCCCTGGCCACAGAGATCCGCGGCTACAACAGTCAGCCCTCGATCCAGAAGTAAACGCACCGAAGCGATCGGCTGACCGATTGATGATCCGACTGCCCCACGATCTGGTTTGCCACCCGTTGGCTTGGTAAAGAGCCCATTCTTGCCCTGGGGATGCGGCCAGATCACCACCCCGCCATTCCACGCCGTTGGCCGCAGCACAACGACCGGAATCCGTTCGCCATGGGGCTTGTAAATCACAAGACCGACGGCGACTCCGGCCGCTGGCTTCGAGCTTTCGAATGCCACCTCAGTGGCGGATGGGATCGTGCGGCCAAACATCACGGCCGATGCGCCGCCGAGCAGTTCGCGAGTGCGGGCGAGCGTTCGCTCGTCGTGAGGCGATAGGAGTGGCAAGATTTCTTGATCTGCGTCTGCGGTCCATACCCGGCACACCTGCCGCTGGTGGTCGTCGCCGGTTGTCGTACCGATCGGGAGAGGGTGCGTGGTATCCCAGACAGTGATTGCCTCGGGTGGCAAGAGATCAAAGTCGGCCTCGTCTCCAGGAGCGGCTTGCCGCAGGTCGAAATGCCGATCCAAAAAACGGTAGCAGTGCGACCGCGCAACAGCGTTGTAATTGTGCTTGAACTGGTTGTCGAAATGCGCCTCGAGTCGATCCGACACGCCGAGCATGCGGTACAGAGCGACGAGGTCCGGGTATCCCTTCGATTCCAGTTCCTTTGTCCAATCATCGGCAGTTGTCAGCCCCAAAGGCCGAGGGGCGGCCATTGCAGCAATGTCGATATTGCCCTGCCCAATTCTCAAATAATGACCATTTTCGCAAGTGCAACCTCCCTGCATGGCTGTCGATACCATCACGCAGGGAAAGGCAGCCGTCACCCGATCGTCGAGCGCCATGAGCATCATTGTTTGCGTGCCACCCCCGCTGGCGCCTGTGACTCCAATCCGCTTCGGATCAACGCCTGCCAGTGAACTGAGAAAATCAAGCGCGCAGATGCTGTTGAATGTCTGGAGACCAAAACTGCCTTGGAGTCGGGCGGTCGCCTCGAAATTGTCAAATCCCCAACTGCCCAACTCGCGACCATCGAGCGAGGCGTGGGGGCCTTGTCGGTGCGACGAAAACTGTATCGAATCGCCGCATCCCAGCATGTCATAGTGAAATACCACGCATCCCAGACGGGCCAAGCCTACGCAGCGAGCCTGAAGCGGACTTCGCCCGCCATTCACGAAATGTTCGGCCCCCTCCTTAATCTGCTGGTGTCCGACGGCCTCCCCCG